>NZ_CAWUDO010000065.1:0-48858 GCF_963920935.1 Nostoc sp. CCY 9925
GCGAGCAGTATTGGGAATAGTAATACTTTTACCTCCTGCCTCCTGCCTCCTGCCTCCTGCCTCCTGCCTCCTGCTATATCTACTTTTCTTGTCCCCATTTCCCCTTATCTTCCCATCCTCTTGTCGATGCCCAATCCTTCATACCCAATATCGCAATCCAAGATTATTTAGGTATCCTATAATCTTAGACCGCCACTAACGCCACTAAACTGATGATTGAAGTTGAGCATCTGAGTAAAATATACGGTTCTACCCCAGCGATTACTGATGTCACTTTTAACGTCGAACCAGGGGAAATTTTAGGCTTGCTAGGACCGAATGGTGCAGGTAAAACGACAACCATGCGGATTCTGGCTGGTTATTTACCGGCAACCGATGGCAATGCCCGCATTGCTGGTTATGATGTCCATGAAAATTCCTTGGCTGTACGCCAAAAAATTGGCTATTTACCGGAAACACCGCCGTTATATCCAGAAATGACGGTGGAGGGATTTTTGCATTTTGTGGCGCGAATAAAGGGAGTTTCAGCAGGCGATCGCAATCATAAGGTAACAGCAGCCATCGAACGCTGTAATTTACAAGAGAAGCGGCGGGTAATTATTCGCAAACTTTCTAAAGGATATCGGCAACGGGTAGGAATTGCTCAAGCGATCGTCCACGATCCTCCAGCAATCATCCTCGATGAACCCACGATTGGACTCGATCCTCGGCAAATAATTGAAGTGCGGAATTTAATTAAAAGTCTCGCTGGTACTCACACAATTATTCTCTCTACACACATTCTCCCAGAAGTAAGTATGACTTGTAGCCGCGTTGCCATCATTAATGGCGGTAAAGTTGTGGCAACTAATACACCAGAAAATTTGATGACTCAGTTGACAGGCGGCTCTGGGTATGAAATCGAAATAGAAGGAGAAGCTGCCCTAGCGAAACAAGTATTACAAAATATTGCCGGCGTGAGTTTGGTAGAATCAATTCCCACAGCCGGAGGTCATCAACTCCAGGCAAATCGGGCTTACCTGCGGGTGATATCCCAACCGGGGAAAGAACCAGGACGGGATATTGCTGCAACATTAGTGCGTGCAGGATTCGGCTTACATGAATTGCGGCGAGTTAACGCTACCTTAGAAGATGTGTTCTTGCAACTGACCACAGAAGAAAAGAATTTAGAAGCAGCCACACAAGGAGAAGCCGCATAAATGGGTGTAGTACTGGGTAATATTATTGCCATTTATCGCCGAGAGTTACAGAGTTATTTTGTATCACCTTTGGCATATGCGATCGCCAGTGTATTTTGGTTCGTCGCCGGGTTATTTTTCGTGATGATTTTAGTAGGGCCAAATGGCATTTTTGTCGCAGCGGCGACAATAGATGCACAAGCACAACAAGGGGCACCAATACCAACAATAGATTTTGCCTACGAATTTGTGCGAGCATTTTTGGATTCAATGGGTGGGCTGTTGTTATTTGTCCTGCCAATTCTCTCAATGGGACTTTATGCCGAAGAACGTAAGCGGGGCACTTTAGAACTATTAGCCACGTCACCAATCACCAATTGGGCAGTAGCTGTAGGTAAGTTGTTAGGCGTGCTGACATTTTTTATCACAATGATTGTGCCCGTGCTACTGTTGGAAGCGATCGCCATCAGTGGATCGAATCCACCAATGACGCCCTCAGCTCCCTTAGTGGGTCATTTTGGCTTAATCTTGCTAGCAGGGGCAATTTTATCTTTAGGAATGTTTATTTCTTCATTAACAGACAGCACAATTCTGTCTGCTGTTCTCACCTTTGCAGTCATCTTATTACTGTTATTTTTTGATACAGTTGCCAAAATTATCCCTGGTCCTATAGGTGAAGCCTTAAGTTATCTATCATTGCTGAAACATTACAACATACTCATTCAAGGCATTTTCGATACCAGCGCCTTGATTTTATTTGCCAGTTACATTTTTTTGGGCATCTTTCTCACAGCTCAATCAATAGATACACTGCGTTTTCAAAGGCAGTAGTTATTAGTCATTAGTCATTTGTCATTAGTCATTTGTCATTAGTCATTCGGGATTTGGTAAAAAACAGTGACAAGTAAAAATATATGAAGGAGAATTGATGAACCAAAAATTAGCAAGACAAATGAATAAATGGCAACAAAGCGTTTCCAAGAATTACGGGTTTATCAATTATCAGAACAATTAGCAGATGATATTTGGAAAATTGTTGAAGGATGGAATTTTTTTGCAAAAAATACAATTGGTAAACAAATAGTCCGTGCGGCAGATAGTATCGGTGCCAATATAGCTGAAGGTTCAGGAAGAGGCAGTTTCCAAGAAAATAGACGTTTTATCAAAATAGCGAGAGGTTCTTTAAATGAGACTCAACATTGGTTAAGAAGGGCTTACACTCGTAAACTTTTAACTAGCGAACAGATAAATGCAATTAAAACAATCATTAACGAACTAGCACCCAAATTAAACTCCTACCTAAACTCAATTGGTCACATACCAGATGACCAATGACCAATGACCAATGACCAATGACCAATGACCAATGACAAATCATTATGAAGATAGTCGCAAAGAAAAAACTGTGGAAATATCTATTTTGGCTAGGCCCGTTCCTAGTTACTGTGGGGTTAACAGTAGGGTTAATCTCTGAACAATGGGGACTAATTTCACTAGCATTCCTGATTCCAGGAATTGTGATTATTGGGTTGTGGATAATATGGCAAAGCTACCAAACTAATTTATGGAAGCGCCGTTCTACCCAAGCCGGAACTAATGCTTTAGTGGCAACTCTAGCAGTATTAGCAATTTTGGGATTGATTAATTTTTTAGGAACTCGCTACCAGTTCCGAGCAGATTTAACAGAAACTCAATTATTCAGCCTTGCGCCTCAGTCACGGGAATTGGTGAAAGTCCTGCCACAGCCAGTTAAAATCTGGGTGTTTGATATTAACCAGAATCCCCAAGATTTGCAATTATTAGAAAATTATCGCCGACAAAGCTCAAAGTTTAATTTTGAATATGTCGATCCCCAACTTAGACCAGGACTGGCAGAAAAAATTGGTGCCAAAGATTATGGCGAAGTTTACCTAGAATATGGGGAAAAAAGAGAATTAGTACAAACAATCAATCAAAATGAACGCCTTTCAGAAATCAAATTAACTAGTCGCCTACAAAAACTAACAAGTTCAACAACAACCAAAATTTACTTACTCCAAGGTCATGGCGAAAGCCAACTTTCACCAGCTAAAGGTGCAATATCCCAAGCAATTGAGGGATTAAAGGATAAAAATTACACAACAGAACCGCTGAGTCTAGTAGAAAACCCGAAAGTTCCTCAAGATGCCGCTGTCGTCATAGTAGCTAGTCCCAAGCGAGGACTGTTTGAAGCCGAAGTCAAAGCCTTGCAAGAATATCTAAATCGAGGCGGTAACTTACTGCTGATGATCGATCCTAATACCGATCCCAAACTTGACAGCTTGCTAAAAGAGTGGGGCGTTCGTTTAGATAATCGTTTAGCAGTAGATGTTTCAAGTGAAAACTTCGTGGGACTTGGCCCTGCCGCGCCCTTGGTGACAGAATACGGACAACATCCAATTACCAAAGATTTCCGCAACGATATTTCTTTTTATCCCATTGCCCGATCTCTGGAAATTACGCCTGTAACTGGTATCGAAGCCACTCCTCTGCTGCGAACCAAGCCCTATCCCATTAGTTGGGCAGAAAGCGACCTAGAAAGCGAAAAATTACAATTCAATCCAGATAAAGACCTCAAAGGACCTCTCACCTTAGGCGTTGCCTTAACAAGAATACAAACACCCAAATCTACTTCCTCTACACCTTCTCCCCTGCCATCACCAACCACCCAAAACAAAACTTCCCCCGCACCTACACCTTCTCCCCTGCCATCACCAACTACCCAAAACAAAACTTCCCCCGCACCTACACCTTCTCCCCTACCATCACCAACCACCCAAAACAAAACTTCCCCCGCACCTACACCTTCTCCCTCATCTCAAACACCAATCGAGTCACGCTTAGTCGTTTTCGGAAGCTCTAACTTTGCCACCGATGGGTTGTTTGATAGGCAACTAAATGGAGATGTATTTCTCAACTCAGTTACTTGGCTGAATCAACAAGATAAACAACCCCTTTCTATTCGCCCCAAAGAACCAAAAAATCGGCGGATAATCCTGACAACTACCCAAGCCAATCTTTTAACACTGTCATCTGTGTTAGTTTTACCCCTCATTGGCTTTGCAGCAGCGGTTATTCTCTGGTGGAAGCGAAGGTAAAAAGCAAGTGGGGAGTAGCGATTGGAAATTAAGCTTCCCCACTCCCTAATCTTTACTCTCAATAAATAACAAATGACAAAAAAATGAAATTGCCACGAACAACTTTAATTTTGGTACTGCTAGCACTGGGTTTAGGCAGTTTTGTTTATTTTTATGAAATTAAGGATGCCACTCAGCGAGCAGAAATTAAAGAGCAAAAGCAGCAAATTTTCTCTTTTGGCGAAGATGATGTGCAGGCTTTAACAATAAAGACAAAAAAACTCACTTTGAATCTGGAACGTAGCAATCAATCTAATCATTCCAAGTGGTTAATTAAATCTCCAATATCAGAACCAGCAAATGACGCTATTGTTTCTTATTTGATGGATTTGTTGGTCAAGGGTAAGAGCGATCGCACTTTACCAACTCCAGTAAATCAACTTGGAGAATTTGCTCTAGATCAACCACAAACAACTATTAATATTACCCTGAAAAATAAGCAAAGCCATCAGTTAATTTTAGGAAAATATAACTTTAACGGTCGTTTTTTATATGCTCAAACCGACCCGGCTACAAAACCCGATGGCAATGTAAATGTACTATTGGTATCTATAGATTTTGAAAATGCCGTAAATCGCGAATTATCGGAGTGGAAACAACCCATAGATAATGTTAAATCAACACCTTTACCAAGCAATTTACCTCTACCGACTCCGACAAATGCCAATTAGGCAATCATAGACGCTCTCCTGTCTGTTAATATAACCTTCAATAGGGGCGTACAGTTGTATGTCCCTACTTAAAATATGACTATTTTTTCTAAGTTATAGCAATTTTAAAAATGAAGACGACAGATTAATTAACTAAACCCAGATCCAGAATTCTATTCCCAATCTAAAATCTAAAAATTTATGACCAATCCGACAGCAACATTGCTAATTTCCTGCCTTGATCGGCGAGGACTAGTGGCAAAATTCGCCAATTTCATCTATTCTAATGGTGGTAATATTATCCATGCAGATCAGCACACAGATTTTGCTGCCGGCTTATTCCTCACCCGCATTGAATGGCAGTTAGATGGGTTCAATTTACCGCGAGAGTTTATTGCACCGGCTTTTAATGCGATCGCTCAACCTTTAGACGCGAAATGGGAACTGCATTTTTCTGATACTTTACCCCGTATTGCTATTTGGGTAAGTCGCCAAGACCATTGTTTATTTGACTTGATTTGGCGACAACGCGCCAAAGAATTTATCGCTGAAATTCCTTTAATTATCAGTAACCATTCTAGTTTAAAAGTAGTGGCAGAGCAATTTGGCATCGATTATAAGCATATTTCAATTACTAAAGAAAATAAACTAGAGCAAGAAATCCAACAACTAGAATTACTCCGAGAATACAAAATCGATTTAGTTGTTTTAGCGAAATATATGCAGATTGTTAGTGCAAATTTTATTAATCAATTTCCGCAAATTATCAATATTCATCACTCATTTTTACCAGCTTTTGTAGGAGCAAACCCTTATCACCGAGCTTTTGAACGTGGTGTGAAAATTATTGGTGCAACTGCTCATTATGCCACTGCTGATTTAGATGCAGGGCCAATTATTGAACAGGATGTAGTGCGAGTGAGTCACCGTGACGAAGTTGAAGATTTGGTGAGAAAAGGCAAAGATTTAGAGCGAGTTGTATTAGCAAGAGCAGTGCGATCGCATTTGCAAAATCGTGTCTTAGTCTATGGTAATCGGACAGTAGTATTTGAATAGCTCTCTGGTATAAATATTTATTTTTTCTCAGCTAAAGATCTAAAATTTTAAAAACTTACAGTAGCAATAAATAATAATGGCATTATTTATTGCTATATCATTTCATCATTATAAATCTTGACGTGAGAGAAGAGACCAAACAATATTAGCAGAAAATCCACTAGATTGAGTTATACATGGAAAAACAGCAGGGAGGTGTCCTTGAGATACTTTTAGATTGAAGGTTAAATCATCCTTAGATATCCATTTGAAAACCTGCCATTCATTCAACTCTTTCCATTTGACACAAATACCAAACTCGTGCCAGTCTTGATGTACATCTTGCCAGATGCGTTTTTGTACACTAAAGCCAAAGTGATTTTTGCTGTAAGTTATCCAAAGTTGATCGATAATATAAAGGTCTTGAGATGGAAAGCTTTTAATATTTTCTACTTCAAAGTAACCTTGTTTAGTTCGTCCAGCTACTTTCAACATAGCTATCCTAGTTTCTTCATTAGCTTCTTTCCATTTCCCAGCAGCTAGTAATTCTTGTAATTTCTCATAACCTACAAAGGATGAATTTGATGGGATTTCTGGTGTATTTTCAGATTCATCTCTAATATTGAAGTAGTAATAAAGATTAGCAACAGTTAGGTCTGATGCGTGCTGTAAATTAGATTTCACTAATGTTTTATAACCACTAATTATAGCTTGTTCACTAATATAAAATTCGTAGTTTCTACGGAGTTCAGGCTCGAACATAAATAACAACTGGTCACGAAGCGAATAAAAATGAGACTTGTCGGTTAAATTCTCATATACTATTTGTTCTGGCGGTTCTGCCACATTGATTGTGGAGTGATGAGTATCTGGATTATCAAAATCAGAGCTAGTTAAAAGTTTTAATTCAGATTGGGGAAGCGATTGCATCCAATTAACATGATTTTGCCACGAATTTAATACTGCTAAATCATGATTTTTTATGCGGGTAATTTCGGGAAAGAGAAAATCAAGCTCATCATGTGATTCGCAGCGATTAATTACAGTGAGAGCATCTTTACAGATTTTATCTTGAAGATGAGACAGGCGATCGCTCACTGCTGAAACTTCATTCTGTACTTGATAAGTTACAACAATTGTTTGCTCAATTGCCCAAGCACATTCAAGTCTGCGTAATTGACCAGCTGCACAAGTTTCTTCCAGTAGAAGGGGATTGTTGTAATCTGCTAAAGCTGTATATAACATTCCTCTGACACTATCAATTTCAGCGTTCTTTCGGCTAAAATCTTGCAATTGCATCGCAGAACGGAAGCGGTTCACCGCCTGAATAAATAGTCCATACGCTCTCACTAAAGCTGTGCGATGCTGCTCAAATTTGATGTCTTGGGCTACTTGCTCAATCATTTGCCTAATTTCTACCCCTTGGTCTTTTAAGGCTTGTTTCAAGTCAATAAAACCATTTTTGACTTCCAGCCTCAATTGCTCTACTTCTTTTCTGAGTTTCATTGTTTGGTGAAGGTTTACTGCTGTTAGTGCTACACCTGCTACTGTTCCCACACCAATCAAAGCTGTAGTTGCTTGCAGCACACCTAAGCTAGTCTGTATAGTTTGCAAGCCATTGATTACAGCTGTAAAACCTTGCTGAGTTTGATACATCTGTACTCCACTCGTGACCAAATTAGAAGCTGCTACCAATGGAGATAAAGGACTGTTGTTGACCGTAGCACCAATAGCATGAGCAATAAACTCTCCGGTAACTGCATCTCTAGCCATACTTATAGGTACTCCATTGCTAAAGACTTGTAGATATTTCCCAGCATCAATACCAGCTTGAATTGCAGGGGCAAATTGGAACAGCATATTTTTAGGTTGCTAAAGGCTAATTTTCTTGAGCCTAACTGGTATAAAAAAGTAAAGATAACCGTATTTATTCGGTATATTAATTAATTTTGTCTAAATCTGGGCATACTAAGCCTGAAAAACTTTATTGCCTCAGATATTTTATGGATACTTCACTAGTTAGCTCTCAGACTGTTGAACTTTTGTCGCAGATTACCGGGCAAAAACTGACTCAAAAGGATCTCACACCACCTGTGATATTTCTGGCAAATTTAGTCACAGTGCTGCTAGGAGTGATATTTGTAGATGGCATAGTAGCTGAGTCAGAAAAGCAACGTTTACTAACAACTCTTTATCGATTTAGCATTCCAGAAAGCGATGTGCGTAGGTTAACACATTTAATGATTAAGGGAGTCAAAGAGAATCAAGTTTATAAGCAAGTTAACAACTTACTAGCATTAGCGGCTCCACTTTCGGAATCAGAAAAGCTGTTATTAATTAGTTTTGGCTATGAAATGTCAACAGCTGATGGCGAAATTGATTCAGGAGAGAAAAAATATTTGGAAATAATTGCTAAACACTTAGATATTAAACCACAATATTTAGCAGTTTTAGAGGCTGGATTTAATCATCAATTAAATGTAGATACTGCTGCTTTAGATGAAGTGCATTTTTTACTCAATTCTGCTCGATTCCAAGAACTAGATACTATATTTGTTAAGGCTGCAAGCGATATCTTAGCCTCTCTACCTGCTAAAACAGAACGCCAAATAACTAAAATGCGTAGAAAGGTTTCTTATGGAGAATTGAAAAAATTCCAAGAAGATCGTAAACAATTAGACAATTATTGTTATCAGTTACTTCAGATAATTCAAGACTGTACTAATCGTGGCTTCTTACCTCATACTTTGATAGAGGAGTTAGGGGAAGTCTCACAAAAAGTACAATGCCAGCGGTTTCGAGTATCAGTGCTAGGCGAGTTTAGTCAAGGAAAATCAACATTACTAAATGCCTTACTCGGTGAAGAAATTCAACCTGTGAGAGAGATTCCCTGTAGTGGTGCTGTGACAGTTTTAAAATATGGAACCCAAAAGCTGGTAGTCTGTCGTTATAAAGATGGGCGGGAAGAAGAAATTCCTTTTGAGGATTATCAACTAAAAGCAACAATTTCAGAAGATGCAGCACTTGGATGCCTAAGCGAGGAATTAGCACATGATGAAATTGATGAAATTGTTTTTGAGCATCCTGATTTAGAGTTATGTAGTAGCGGGGTAGAAATTGTAGATTCTCCAGGATTAAACGAACACCCTGACCGCACTGCCATTACTCAAAAACTGCTGAAGGATACTGATGCAGTGATATTTTTAACTAATGCTTCACGTCCTATAACTCAGGTAGAACGCGATTTACTCCATGATGTGAGAATTCAATTAAATCATGGTAAAGAAAACGAACCTGCTAATAATATTTTTGTAGTAGGAAATTTCATAGATTTAGTTCGTAGTGAAAAGGGACGTGAGCAAGTACGACAGAGGATCGAAAGATTTGTACAAGGTCAAAATCCTATAGTTACAGGTGAAAACCGGGTTCATTTTATTTCTGCTTAAGCTGCGCTAGATGCAATTTTATGTGGAACTGAAGATGAGTATTTGAAAGCCTTCCAAAATTTTACTGAGTCTATTGAGAAATTTTTGACGTTTGATAGTGGAATAGTAAAAATTAAGCACTCTATCAGTCAAATAAATCAAGTCATCGACAAAGGTTTAGATGGGCTATATCAATCGCAGGATACTTTAGATGGAAAAATTCAAATTTCTGAAGCAGAAAAGCAGAAAATCTTAGAAAAAATAGGAGAAGCCAGTGGACGCGATGTCAGAATCCGTCTATTGGCTTCTGAAGCGATGGACAAAGTATTGGAACAAGCTGCTGAATCTTTCGATGAATGGCGCGAAGGGTTAGGCGATCGCATGGCTAATAAAAGTCAATACTGGCATTCTGAACACAGTCCTGTTTGGAGCCAAGACAAACTCATTCAAGATTACACAAATCAATTTATTAGAGACTTGTCAAAGGAAATAGACGAATGGGGAAATACGAAACTTAAAGATGTAATTTTACAAAAAAATCTTAAGTATTTAGATACTAGTATTGCGTATGAACTAGATGCAATTCAAGGTCAGTTTAAAAGCCTTGACGAACATATACAAACAAATTTCAGTCAACAGCTTCAAATTTCAATAAATGGTATAAATGATGATTTTATGGGTATGGGAGGAATTGGCGGTGGTGTTGGAATAGGTGGAGCTTTAGCTGCTGGATTAATAGTATTTACAGGAGTTGGTTTTATTGCCGTAATTGTTGCAAGTTTAGCTGCTGCAATTGCGGGTTCGTTTGGTTTTGGAATGCTAGATTTTGATGGACTAAAAGACCAAATAAAGGGAAAAATTTTTGAATTAGGATTTCAAAAATTTGATGAATCAATGGAGAAATTCTCTGATAAATTAAATGAAATTGTTGGTTCAGTCTTTGACAAACGAGTTGAATCAGCTAGTCGAGTAATTGCACAAGCGATCGCACTTTATGAAAATCTCCTCGAACGGCAGGAAAAAGCCCACAGCGAAACTTTGGAACAGCGTGAAGCTGAAAAAGCCTGGATTGACCAAAAACGCCAAGAACTTGAGCAGATACAGAATGGACTAGAAGTCATTCTTAGTAAATGTGTCATTGTTTAATCGCCTTACTTCCGGTTATATCTTAACGAGTGCTGCGATCGCTGCGATCAATTTTGAAGGCTCGACAGGTTTAGAGATATAGAGTTGAAATCCGGCTGCAAAAACCTGTTTTTGTGTGGTTTCTGCGGCGTAAGCAGTTAGGGCGATCGCCGGAATTTCTCCTCCTAAATTGGCGGGCATTGCTCTTATTTTCCGAATCAAGGTATAACCATCAACTTCTGGCATACCTAAATCGCTCAACAGCAAATCTGGCTTTGACTGCATAATCGCATTCAGGGCTTCATTCGCTGATGCGGCAATCGTGACGATCGCTCCCTGTTGTTCTAATAGAAAGGCCAAAAACTCACGGGTATCAGCATCATCATCCACGACTAACAAACGTATTCCTTTTAACGAACCATAAAGCATAGACAATGGATAAGGATTGTGTGATGCATCGCTATCTTTGCTTCCTAATTCCAGACTTTGTGGAAATAGTGGTAAGCAAACTGTAAATGTCGCACCTTGTCCTTCTCCAAGGCTTTCTGCCGAGACTGTACCGCCATGTAACTCAACTAATTGGCGCACAATCGCTAAACCAAGCCCTAATCCACCATAGCTTCGGTTTGTACCACTATCTGCCTGCCGAAAATATTCAAATATGTGTGGCAGAAAATCAGAAGTAATACCTTTACCAGTATCGCTAATTCTCAATTGTACCTGAGAATCAATCTGTTCTAAATAGACTTCGATTTGTCCACCGGCTGGTGTAAATTTAATTGCATTAGCAAGCAGATTCCAAATAATTTGTTGAATGCGACTGCTATCACCTTTTATCTGCCCAATTTGTCTATCCAAATGCAGATGAATTTGAATCGATTTTGCTTCTGCTGCCAATTGCACTGTCTCTAAAGCAGCTTCAATAGTGAAAACAAGATTAACAGTCTCTAAATTAAGTGCTAGCTTACCCCGGAGAATACGAGAGATATCCAATAAGTCTTCAATCAACTGAGCTTGTAATTGAGCATTTCTTTCGATGGTTTCAAGGGCACGAGCAGTCGTAGCTGCATTTAATGAGCGATTTTTTAGTAGCTTTGCCCAACCCAAAATCGGACTCAAAGGAGAACGAAGTTCATGAGAAACAATTGCTAAAAATTCATCTTTAATCCGGTTTGCTGTCTCAGCGACTTCTTTGGCACGTTGGCGTTCTTCTGCTATTGCTAAAGCCTGATCTCGAAGGTTTTTATATTGCTGAACTCTGAAGGTTAAATCTGTAAAATCTTCAATTGAAAACAAGGCATAAAACCCGCCCCCATCAAATGCAGGTACGGTGGTTACAGTTGTGTGTTGAATGCGATATTTATCTTCTGATAAAGGTACAGGAATAATATATTTATGCAGTTGAGACGAAAAAATTGCTGGCGGCCCGCCTTCAAAAATTTGGCACAAACGGCTAGTATAACGAGGCTGATTCAAATGAGGAAAATATTCATAAATAGAATTTCCCAAAATTTTACTTCGAGAAATTTTTGTCCATTCCTCTAAACAACTGTTCCAGAATAAAACAATATAATTTGACTGTAGAACAAAAGCTCCTAAGGGAATTTTATCTAAAAGGCTAAATTTTTCCTGAGCTTGTTCGATGATGTTCATTGTGCGATCGCAAGTTTAAATATTTTTCTATATGTAGCAAATTTTACTGGAATTTTACTAAAAAAATCAGAACTCAGGAGCAAAACCACACACTCTGAAAGCTGAGGTCAGAATTATAAATTCTGACTACTTTTTTTTATTATATTATTTGCAGTTCTTCATTTATTGCATTAATCAGCACGTCGAAAGTACCTACCAAAAAGATTAAAAGAATATCTCCAATAATTTCTAATTGTTCAATTGCAAATCTCGCTTGTGCTAGTAAAATTTTGGAATTGCTCTCATCGGAAGACAACAATAAATTCTCAATTGTATCTTCTAAATATATGGGCAATGTGTAGTTAACATGTTGCTTTAGCACATTAGTGAGTGAACCCATTACCCCATTGATAACAATGTTACCAATTTCGCTCAGGGTGCTAATTTTGACTGCATCTAAATCTGCTGATCCTGCTTCTTCGCCTGTAAGCACTGAAACCAATGTTGAGGCGCTATCAGTTGGAAAAATCAAGCCAGCAGTGCCATAAAAAGAACCTGTAAAGCCTAGTCTTACAGTTGCCAAGCTCTCATCACGAAATCGCGGTGCTAATTCTTCATAGGCATCTGAAAGAGTTAATACTTTCACAAATGGAGTTTGTAGTTGAATATGAGAATCTACCATCTCATTCAGTAGACTTGCTGCTCGACCAACTCCAATATTAATTAATTCTTGCAACGCATCCAGTTCTTCTGTTGTTACATTCATCAAAACTTATTCCTTTCTATTAATAACTTCTTGAACTGCCTTTCGCAATTCATTTTCTTTCACAGGTTTATTAATAAAGTTCACGGCTCCCAAGTTATAGCTTTGGTTGCGCGAGCCTTCTTGAATATCGGCTGAGATGATAATTGTCGGAATTTTTAATTCTTCTGCTTGCATAGCTTCCAAAAATTCAAACCCATTCATGTCTGGCATGAGAAGATCTGCTAACACACAATTTGGCTGATGATTATGAACCATTTCTAATCCTTCACGTCCGTTGGTTGCTTCTAAGATCTGATAACCATCTACTTGCAAATACTTACGGATCATTCTGCGAGAGAAGGCTGCATCATCGATAATTAAAACTAATGCCATCAGCTTGATTATCAAATAAGGAATAAATATAATTTTACAATTTCAGCCAACATTGTCTACAATTAAATTATCAAATTAACATCTTTCGATAAAAGTATATTTTAAAAAATTTACATAAGATTAGTATTAACATAAGATATATAGATTTTGAGTTTATTAATGCAATGGAGTTAAATGAAATTGACGATGATGATATAGAAGCGTTTCTCGTTGAGAGCTATGAAAATCTAAATCAAATTGAACGAGATATTATTGAGTTAGAAAAAGCATCTGTCAATGGAGAAGCATTAGTTCGGATTTATCGATCGCTCCACACCCTCAAAGGAAACTGTGGCTTTTTACCGTTTCGTCATTTAGAGTCGCTGGCCCACGCTGGGGAAAATTTGCTTTCCTGTCTGCGCGATCGCCGATTAGCAATAACCCCTGATATTATTAGTACTTTACTACAAACAGTTGACACTATTCGCCAAATCCTTTCTGAAATTGAAACTACCAAACATGAAGGCGATCGCGATTATTCACCGCTAATCGCAACTCTAACGCAATTGCAGGGAATTCAACAAACACCAGAAGTTTCTCCATGGCCTGTTAATACGCAAGTGTTACCACAAACATATACAGCAAATGCTGAGTCTGTCGATCTCAATGATGAAGCTGAACTCTCAACCATCACAGCATCAGAATCTTCTCATATTCGAGTCAATGTTAATTTATTAGATCGGGTTATGAACCTGGTAGGCGAACTCGCTTTAACCCGTAACCAAATCCTTAAATTTAGTAACCAGTTTCAGGATACTAGTTTTACTGCTACCTGCCAGCAACTGAGCGTACTGACGGCGCAATTGCAGGAAGGGGTGATGAAAACTCGGCTGCAAGCAATTAGTATTATTTGGCAAAAGTTCCTTCGCTTCACACGCGATTTAGCCATCGCTAGCGGTAAACAAGTTCAGCTGGAAATGGAGGGGGGAGATACTGAACTAGACAAAAATATTATTGAAACAATTAAAGACCCATTAACTCACTTAGTACGCAACTGCATCGATCATGGGATTGAGTTACCAGATGAGCGCATTGCTTGTGGAAAGCCAGCTTGCGGACGGCTATTTCTCAGAGGCTTTCACGAAAACGGCAAAGTAAACATTGAAATCGGCGATGATGGTCGTGGTCTCAATCCCAAGCAACTCAAAGAGCGAGCCAAGCAACTCGGTTTAGTCAGTGCTGTGCAGGCTAACTCCATGAGCGAATTAGAAGCGATAAACTTAATTTTCTTACCCAGCTTCTCCACTGCTCAACAGGTGACTAACCTTTCCGGGCGAGGGATGGGAATGGATATTGTCAAGAGCAATATTGAAAAAATTAATGGAACCATCGAAATTCATAGCCAGCAGGGACAAGGAACAACATTTAAAATCAAGATTCCCTTGACATTGGCAATTATTCCCGCATTGGTTGTGAGAAGTGGCGGCAATCGCTATGCTATTGGCCAAGAGAGTTTACAAGAGCTAGTACGCCTAGAAACACAAGCACTCAATAAAATTGAGATGTTTTACGATGTGCCTGTGTATCCCTTGCGGGGTCATCTTGTGCCATTGGTCGATCTCAATCAAGTATTGCAGTTGCCCAATAGTGCGACCAACTCCCAAACCTTGAGTATTGTAATTATTCAAGTTGATAACTATCAATTTGGATTGGTCGTAGACACAATCGAAGACATCCAGGATATTGTGGTCAAACCTTTAGGAAAACAGTTAAAAGCGCTATCAGTATTTTCCGGAGCCACAATTTTGGGGGATGGTTCAGTGGCATTAATTATTGATGTTGTTGGTTTGGCAAACTACTCTGGTGTAATTGCCAACAAGCAATTATTTGGCGAAAACGCTGGAAATAGCCAAGAGCAACACAGCGATCGCCAAAGTATTTTACTATTTGAGGGGCCCCAAGGCGCACGTATGGGCATTCCTCTAGCGAACGCCCTGCGAATCGAAGAGTTTTTAGCTTCTGCGATCGAGAAAGTGGGTAATCAGGATGTCTTACAGTCTTACGGTCAAATTCTGCCAATAATCGACCTTCATCAAATATTTTTGCATAGCGATCGCCATCTCTGTGAGCATCAGACTTTAGCCGAAACCCTCCAGATAGTTATCGTCTCTGGGAATTCAGAAGTTAGTGTTGGGCTAGTAGTTGACCGTATTCTCGACATTGTAGAAGAACCACTAATCATAAAAGGCGTTCCTAGTAGACCTGGTGTACTTTTATGTGCTGTCATTCAAGGGCAAATCACCGAAATTCTTGACATTGAGACTGTAATTCACATCGCTAATCCTCATTTGTTGCAATTAGCTACTCATGACTGAAGAAAAAATTTGCACCTTTTTTCTTAAAGGAGTTTACTTTGGCATTGACGTGCAGGACGTTCAAGAAGTGATTCGCCCCCAAGCAATCACTCCCGTACCTTTGGCAGCACCAGATATCTGTGGGTTAATTAATTTACGCGGACAAATTATTACTGTTATCGATTTGCAGCGTCGATTAGAAATTAGCCAGTCAGAGACACAATTAACAACAAAACTTGTAGATGTAGCCCAGGGATTTAATATCATTGTATGTTCTGATGATGAAATAGTTAGTCTACTGGTGGATGATGTAGGAGATGTTTTAGAGTTACCCCAAAATACCTTTCAACCCCCACCGGCAACGTTAAAAGGTAAAATGCGGCAGATGCTAGCAGGAGCTTACCCGCTCTCAGACGGGTTTCTGCTAGTTTTAGATACTGAAAAAATTCTAAATGTTAATTTTAAAAGTCAGGTTATCGAGTAATTGAGGAGCATTTCAAAATGACTACAAATCGTGCTAGAAAAACAGACAACTCTAAATCTCCCTCGGTGGAAAATGCAGAGCTGCAAGTGACCGATAACGGTATTACAAAAGTCCAATTACAAGCTTTACTAGTAGGATTGCAAGCAGCAAAAAATGGTGATTTTAGCGTTCGTTTACCAGTTGAAAATAATGAACTGAGTGAAATTGCCTCTGTTTTTAATGAATTAGTGAGTTTCAATCAAAACTTTGCTAGCGAAGTTACTCGCATGGCATCAGAGATTGGCGTCCAAGGCAAACTCGGTTCTCAAGCAGTTGTGAAAGCAGCAACCGGAAGTTGGAAAGAATTGCTTGACAACTTGAATCAGATGTCTGTGAATTTAAAAGAGCAAATAACAGAAATTAATCAGGTAACACTTGCCGTCGCCCAAGGAAATTTGTCCCAGGGAATCGAGGCTAGCAATGCAGGAGAGTTTAAGCAGCTCACCAATAATGCAAATCAGATGATTACCAGCCTGAAGTCATCCATTAAACAGATGACAGAAGTAGCTACAGCAGTGGCCTCTTCCTCAGAAGAACTAACCGCAGTCAGCCAAGAAATGACTCAGAACGCCGAACAAACCGCCGAACAGGCCACTTTGGCCTCCGCCTCTGCCGAACAGGTAAGTCAGAATACCAATACAGTTGCGATCGCGGTGGAAGAAATGAATGCCAGCATTCGAGAAATTGCCAAGACTGTTACCGAAGGTTCAAAAGTTACCATTGAGGCAGTTAAAACAGCCGAACACACCAACCAGACAATTAACAAACTCGCTCAAAGCAGTATTCAAATTGGCAAAGTCATCAAAGTAATTACCGCGATCGCCGGTCAAACAAACTTGCTAGCACTCAACGCTACTATTGAAGCCGCAAGAGCCGGTGATGCAGGTAGAGGATTTGCAGTAGTAGCAAACGAGGTCAAAGAATTAGCCAAACAAACAGCTAATGCCACCGAAGATATTAGCCAGCGAATTGAAGCGATTCAAACAGATACAAACGATGCCGTTGCAGCCATCACTCAGATTACTGGCATTATCAATCAAATTAACGACTTACAAAACACCATCGCCAGTGCCATTGAAGAGCAAACAGCAACTACAAATGAAATTAGTCGAAATATCGCCGAAGCAGCCAAAGGAACATCAGATATTGCCAAAAATATTAGAATTGTGGCACTCAATACTCAAACTACGACCACTGGAACGAGTAATACATTAGAGGCAGCCACAGAATTATCCCGCATGGCAGTAGATTTGCACAAAGTCGTCAACCAGTTTAAATATTAGTTAGTTTGTTGGCGTTGCTGATTGATGGGATGATTTTTGCCTCACGCAAAGGCAAGGCAGCGACGGGTACGTAGGGGGTTTCCCCCATGAGCGACTGCCGCGCAAAGACGCAAAGAATCTCAATACTGCTCGCTTTGTGCATTTTTAACTCGGCATTGGATTTGGGGAAAAGGTTAATGGTTCGACAAGCTCACCAACCGGGTAAAGGTTAAAGGTTTTTTCTTTCCCCCTTTCCCCTTCCCCTTTTCCCCAAAACCCGACAAGTATTGCAAAGAATCTACCTTTAGCCTTGGTGAAAAATCTCAATTCATCCCGCAAAGGGAGCAACGCCAGTTTTTTAATCTGCACATCTTTTTGTCTAAGCTGCTGAGTGTTTAAACCTTGGACGCCTACAACTTTTTGAAGTACCTGGCGACCGGGAACAGCCTCAAACCCAGCTTTTCATACGTACAACGTGCTGGGGTATGGCCAGGATCGCCTCCGGTTTCGACCATAGCAACAGACATACCAGCAACTTTCATCCAATCAAGAGCGAATTCTATCAGAGCAGTGCCAATACCTCGACGTTGATAGTCTGGATCGACAGCTATCATGTAGATTTCTCCCAAGCTACTCTCTAAGTCGAGTTTCACGGCTACAAAGCCCACAGTCAAACCAGAGTCGAGCGCAACCCAAACCTTTGTGCCCTCTGCCGTACAGACTTGCTCAACAGCACGAAGCTGGCTTACACGCCAACCGTCGGGATAGAATGAGCGGTACACGTCAGAGTCCATCACTTTCTCAATCGAATCAAAGACTGAAGCCCATGCCCGAAGCGAAAGACTCTTGACGGCATCAAGTTGACTGGGGTCGTATGGTTCAATTCGCATTTCAGTAGAGCAAGTTCAAGTTAAAGTCTATTATCATACCATAAAATAATTTTGCAAGGCAGGTTTAATGAGTCTTTGATATTCGTGAACGAGTCTTTGATACTCGTGAGTGAACCTCAGAACTTCACTCACCTGCCTTCCCTGCCCCCTGCCCCCAGCCCCCAATCCCCAATGCCAAAAATCCGCGTACTAATTGTTGATGATGCAGTAGTTGTTAGGAGTCGAGTCAGTAAGATTTTGTCTGGCGATCCGGAACTAGAAGTGGTGGGAGTTGCGGCTAACGGTCGCATTGCTTTGGCTAAGATACCCCATGTTAATCCCGATGTCGTCATCCTAGATATCGAAATGCCGGAGATGGATGGTTTACAAACTCTGTCTGCTATTCGAGAGATCTATCCACACTTGCCAGTGATTATGTTCAGCACTTCTACGCACACTGGAGCGATCGCTACTATTGAAGCTCTTTCTTTAGGTGCTTCAGATTATGCAACAAAACCCAGTAACTTAGGAAGTGTAGAAGCAACAAATAAATATATTCAAGAAGATTTAATTCCTAAAATTAAGCTCTTTGGTGGATTTTTTACACCAAGCGCCATTGTCGAACCTGTTGTTTTTCCGGTTAAAAGCAATATACAGCCAGTGGAAGTTGTAGCAATTGGTGTTTCTACTGGAGGCCCTAATGCATTGACTGTAGTGTTAGGAGAACTTCCAGATGATTTATCAGTGCCAATTTTAATTGTCCAACACATGCCGCCAATGTTTACGAAACTACTAGCAAAGCAATTATCTGCCAAGTGTAAAATTCCAGTGGATGAAGCGGTTTCCGGACAGATACTAGAACCTGGACATGCTTGGATTGCACCAGGAGATTTTCATCTAGTTGTGGAACGCGACAAAACTGTGGTTCGCCTTGCTACTCATCAAGCATCCCCGGAAAATTCCTGTCGTCCTTCAGTGAATGTTCTCTTCCGTTCGGTTGCAGAGGTTTATGGTGCAGGCACAATCGCAGTTATCCTCACGGGTATGGGGCAAGATGGATTACAAGGCTGTCAGTGCATACGCGAGGCGGGTGGACAGGTGCTTGCACAAGACAAAGCTACTAGCGTGGTGTGGGGAATGCCTAGTTTTGTCATTAATGCCGGACTTGCCAATCAAATTTTGCCGCTTAACCAAATTGCCAATGAAATTATGCACAGAATTGGTTACAATCAAGTTTCTATTTCAGGTCTGTAATGAAACAGACTATGGATGTCAGCAGCGCTGATTTTGAGTATCTTCGTCAATTAGTTCACAAGCATTCAGGGATTGTCTTATCTGCCGATAAAACCTATCTGGCAGAGTTACATTTACAGCCAATTGTTGAATCAGCAGGATTCAGTTCGATCGCTGATTTAATTACTTACTTACGAAATCAGCCGTTTAATAATCTTCACGTCCAAACAATCGAGGCTTTGGTCACCACCGAAACTTCATTTTTTCGCGATGGATACCCTTTTGAAGCACTTAAACAATACGTGCTACCAGAGTTAGTTAAACAGCGAAAAATTGAGCGATCGCTCAACATTTGGTGTGCTGCTTGCTCTAATGGACAAGAACCTTATAGCATTGCCATATTAATTCAGGAACATTTTCCTGTGCTTGTCAATTGGTCTTTAAGGCTAATTGCTAGCGATTTTTCTACGAAAGTTTTAGCCCGTGCCCGCCAAGGCAATTATAACCAACTGGAAATTAATCGTGGGCTACCTAAAAATATTCGTGATAAATACTTTAAAAGGCTAGATAATAACTGGCAAATCAATCAAGAAATCCGTCAGATGATTGATTTTCGTCAATTCAATCTTGTGGAAACTTGGCCATATTTACCAAAATTTGATGTTATCTTTTTACGCAATGTTTTAATTTACTTTGATATTGTCACCAAGAAAGCCTTACTAAAAAAGGTAAAACAGCAATTAAGACCAGATGGGTACTTGTTTCTTGGTAGTGGTGAAACCACAATCAACCTAGATGAATCATTCAAGCTCGTTACATTTGACAAGCATATATGCTATCAATTGCACAATCCTTAAATCAATAAATCTTTTATAGCGCTTCTCAATTGGGTAAAATACGGCGGTTCGTAGGGGCGCACAGCTGTGCTTACGTGTCAAATTAACGTGAAACCCTTGCTCTGATTAACTTCTATCATTTCTTTCTTTTCTTCCTTTGTGTCCTTAGCGTCCTTTGCGGTTCGTTATCACTCCATCTTTGACACAATACAGACAAAAAAAGTCTGTAAAAGCCACCAGGACTAGCTTCTACCTTAACTTGACACCAATGACAGCTGTGCGCCCCTACAGGTATTGCATTTAAAGGAGAATCGCTATATATAGGACATGATAGAGATACTTCACTTGAGCGGGTCGTGTCCCCAATTCTTTAGAGAGTAATACCAGCGTGTGTGTTTCAAATCGCCCGAAGGTTGCTGTGCGCTATGACGGTGGATGTAACTAATAACTTTCTTCATGTGCGAAAGTTCATCGTCGGTATAGTCATCTTTTTTTTCTAACAATTCGATAATCCGCCGCCCCGATTTATGACCAATTGACTCGTCATCGCCATCCTTTTGTCCGACACTTTGTGACTCATCTGTATCTAGCCAAGCCTCTAGTTCCTTGGGTGTCATATTGACAGCTTGACGAAATTCATCAATCACTGATTTAGTATCTTTACTCATGGCTAAGAATTACTCCTCTAGCTTCTCAAGAGCATCAGGTTTGTGAGCAGCCTCTTTTCCTGTCTTATCGCTTTCGACTATATACTGGGGGTTATCTTCACTAGCTGCAACATGGTGTTTTTTAATATCTGTAGGTGAGGTAACTTTCTTTACCACTTCACCAGTTGTCTCACCTTGTGAAGTTTTCCATTCAACGCGATCGCCCTTTTTAAATTTTTCAGCCATAATCATCTTTTCTTTGATATTTTATACTTACTCACGTCACATTGTGTCTGCAATTTCAAAAGCAGCCATCATTCTACTGATAGATAAAACATCTGTGATTAAGCTATATCTTTTGGCTACCAAACAAATATACCACTCCTATTTGACTTTTAAATTTACTTATAGAGTGAGGCAATAGGCAATATATAAAGGTTAATTGTCTCTTACAGTTGAAAGTAAGCAAAATAATAAGTAAACTAACTAGCTAAAACATAGTTAATTAACTCAGCAAGCTTGTTATTGAATTTGATAAATAGTTTTAAACTGCTAATAAGAAATCAGGTTTGTTGATTGTTTTTATGCAAAGTATCTATTTTTTGTAAAAATTCTTCACTTATAGTGATAATGAAGACAGATTAAGCAGATTCTCAGAAAACTTTCAATGAGCCAGACTAGCCTAAATTTAGTTGCAATATCTATCTTTCTCATGACGCTATCGGTACTGCTGGGGCCATTCTTCAACTTATCGCCAGCAGTACCGGCGCTTGCTACCTTCGCTATTTTGGGAATAGCGACTTTTGACAGTTTTAGTTTACAGGGTAAGGGCGGTACTATCTTTTTAGATTGGATTGCTGGTTTTAAGAGCGAACACCGCGATCGCATTATCCACCACGAAGCAGGACATTTCTTAGTTGCTCAGCTGTTGGGTATTCCTGTTATCGGCTATACCCTCAGTGCTTGGGAAGCCTGGAAGCAAGGGCAAGCTGGACAAGGCGGCGTTACCTTTGATGATAGTGAATTAGCATCTCAATTAGAAGTAGGTAAAATCAGTGCCCAGATGCTAGACCGCTACTGCACTGTTTGGATGGCGGGTATTGCTGCGGAAACCCTAGTTTTTAATAATGCCGAGGGTGGAGCTGATGATAAAAATAAGTTAATAAAAGTCTTGACAATTTTAGGTTTTTCTGAATCAGTTTATCAACAAAAAATGCGGTTTCATGCGCTGCAAGCAAAAACCCTACTGGAAGAAAATTGGTCTAGCTATGAAGTTTTAGTTAATGCTATGCGAGAACGCAGTTCGGTAGAAGATTGTCGGGAAAAGTTGGTAGTGGGGAGTGGGGAGTAGGGGCACAGGGGCAAAGGAGAGAATTCCTAACTCTACATGAGTTCAATGAACCTCTCCCCAACCCCTCGCCGTCTCGGAGAGAGGCTTTAATATCCTGAGTTGGGCACGAAAAATTAGGGTTTTTAAGCCTCTCTCCGCTTCTCTTAGAGGTTTGGAGAGGGGTTATTCGGAATCTGTCGAACTCACGTTAACTCTTGGAAAGACTTGGGTTAATCGCGTCTGTACTCCTGCGTCTCCGGCTTTGCTCAGCACTCCCAATGCCCCATTCGCATTTTTAGGAAGAAACAGCTTTTAAATGTGGAATGCGAGATAAATACTTAGAGTCAATAACCCGATTACGCCCACTAGTTTTAGCCTGTAGTAAGCATTGATCGGCACGATTGAGCAGACTTTCTCCTTGTTCGTCATCGTCAGCTTCTAGAGAGGCTGTACCCAAACTGATGGTGATATTAATTGTCTGTTTATTGCTGAGTGCAAATGGTTCCTCGCTGACTACACGATTGAGGCGACGGGCTACAATTAGTGCTTCGTCACCGGTAGTGTTAGCCAGAAGAATCACAAATTCTTCACCGCCATAGCGAAATGCAGTATCTTGAAAACGCAGATTGTTTCGTAGACGCTGACACAATAGCTGCAAAAGGCGATCGCCAACTAAATGCCCGTAAGTATCGTTAACTTTTTTAAAATGATCTACATCCAAAATAATTAAACTTAGGGAAGTTTTCTGAGTTCTAGCTTTTTTAATTTGCCTGGGTAAATCCCATTCTAAAGCACGGCGATTATTTAATTCTGTTAATGAGTCGGCTAAGGCGATCGCTGATAATAAATCATTAGTCCGAATCAAATCTCGGTATTTTTGCACTTTCCGCAACCCAACAGTTAATTGAGCAAGTATTAGCCCATGATTGGCGGTCAGTTCTGCCAAGTTATGCTCTGTTGTTTCATCAATCAGATGCCAAATATAAGCATCAGCTCCTTGCTTTAACATTGCAGCAGTCATTTCTAATTCCCTGTGCCAACCATATTTTTTTCTATCAGTTAACTGTTGGAGACGATCTTCAAACAGAATACAGTAGATCCACGATAGCTTTGTCTGGTCTTTCAACCAACTGCACAATTCCATACTGCCATCTAGACTAGCCTGCACAAGTATGATATCAGGGGGTGTCGTTTGAATGTGGGACACCGCCTGATTTAAATTGTCCATAACTTCTACATTAAAAGCGATCGCATAGCGTATCTGATCTGGAAGCGTGTTGCGAAAGTTATTATTTCCAAAAACCAAAATGGAAATATTCATTGCTTTTGTACAGGATTTAAACTTTCAGGAGATTAAAGTAAAACTTTTTGTTCGTGTTGTCTAATAATAAATTTACCGAATCGGGCAAAAGTAAAAATTCAAAAACTAAAGTAAATAATAAGTAACAACGCTTCCCAGACCATAACTTTATTTCAGGGAGTTTTGTTTTTGATTTGAGTTTTTTACTTTTTAATAATGCTTTCGGTTCATTTATGTTTGTTGCTATATAATTTTTTAACGCTAAATTTAAAAATAACTCTCAATTTTAATCTCCTCTTAAGACTTTCTAATTTATTAGTACGATTGCTGAAACTTACTTTTATAATCACTAATGTCTTCCTTACAGAATATTTTTAAAACAGTAAAAATACTGAATATTTTAGAACCGTATATAAAGCATTGCTGTAGTTTCTTAGACGTTATTTACTGAGGTAATTACGAGAATAAATAATTTTTAATCATCATTAGATTTGCCAGCAAAATTGCTGACAAATTAAAAAATGAAATTTTTATAAATTTTTTAATTTAACCGTAAAAACCGAAGTCTGATAAATATGAAAAATATTAACAAACTCAAGTAAATAAAATGTCATACCTCTGTTTAAACCTCGCTCCTTAAACACAACAGGCTTTGACTCGCACTGAAAGCTTCAGTAAGCGGGTTCGGAGGTTAGGTCTGTTTGATTTGACCTATTTATTTTTCTACCATCTGAGCCTTTTCTCTTAGAGACTAATAGCGCCGTAAATTCAAAATTCAAAATTAATGCAGCGTAAGCGTTTCGTTGATTTAGAATGGTCTGTTTATTTCCGCCGACCTCTACTAGTAGGCCACGGTCTAAATAGAGCAACCATTTAAAATGCCTAAAAAGCCTATTGCATAATACTTTTGACTTTTGACTTCACAGTGGTACAAACCTTCCATCGCAGATTAGGAAAAAGGTGAATCATATACTGCAAAACTACCTCGTCTAGGAGGAACTTTTGCAGCAACTGATGTAACCTCAAATTACAGAGCGGACTCTTAAGGCAATAAATTCACTATTTAAGTTGTGTTAGCAGCAAAAAAATTTTTCCTACTTAGGTTTTTCGTGTTTGTATACTTAGATTCACATTTTTTATTTGCAACAAATACTATTGATGTACAAAAAGACTAAATAAAAAAACGGATGTCAAAATCTACCCCTAATGTGGGGAAATTAGTTGAACTCCGCTCCCGAAAGGAACGGAAATTAAAGAAAAAGATTTTGTTAGCGTAGCCTAAAATATTAAAATGTCAACTTTTGTAACAAACGAAAATCGGATTTAGTAACCTTCAACGGTATAACCAGCAGCAACAATTACCTGCTTGATTGATTCTTCAGATGCTGCGGATTCCACGGTAACGGTTTTAGCGTTAATATCGACATCCACCTTGGCATCAGGTTCCATAACATGGATTGATTCAGTAATTGTTTCTGCACATCCTTCACAAGCAATATTTGATACTTTCAGTTTTAGTGCCATTTTTTACCTCAATATGGATTTTCTCAATTATTTCTTAAGGATTAGGATAAACCAGTGCCTAGCGATCGCACATCCTACCAGAGTCAGGTAATAGCCTAAAACCATCACAATCGCTGCATTAATCTTCCTAGCTCACACAGATGGCTGGCAGCAATATAGAAGAAAATGCAAAAATATATAAAGCTGCTTATGGAAATACACTTAGTAGAAAAAGGCAAAAGTCAAAAAGCTTATAGGGCAGGCTTATGATGGATTTTATAGCCACTTAACGGCTTAGAGTAGAGTATGGTTGCTCTATTTCCGCCATGCTGTACTAGTGCAGGTAAGCATAAGTCAAAAGTTCAAAGAAAGTTAAAAACTCCCATGTCCTCAAATCCCCAACACCTAAGCGGTAACGAAATTCGCAAAACATTTCTTGACTTCTATGCCCAACGGGGTCACCAAATTCTGCCAAGTGCCTCCCTCGTGCCAGAAGACCCAACCGTGCTGCTGACGATCGCGGGGATGCTACCATTTAAGCCGATATTCCTGGGACAGCGCACACCAGAATTTAAACGGGCTACGACTTCCCAAAAGTGTATCCGCACCAACGACATTGAAAACGTCGGACGCACCAAACGCCATCAGACGTTCTTTGAAATGTTAGGTAATTTCAGCTTTGGTGATTATTTTAAAGAACAAGCGATCGCTTGGGGTTGGGAAATTAGTACACAAGTCTTTGGCTTATCTCCAAAAAATCTCGTCGTCAGCGTTTTTAGGGATGATGATGAAGCTTTCGCTATCTGGCGGGATCAAATCGGTGTGCCAGAAGCGAGAGTTAAGCGCTTGGGCGAAGACGATAACTTTTGGGCATCTGGCCCCACAGGCCCTTGTGGCCCTTGTTCCGAGATTTATTACGACTTCCACCCAGAACGCGGCGACGAAAATATAGATTTAGAAGACGATACGCGGTTTATCGAGTTCTATAATCTCGTCTTCATGCAATATAACCGTGATGCTACTGGCAATTTAACGCCACTGCAAAACAAGAACATCGATACCGGCATGGGTTTGGAACGAATAGCGCAAATTCTCCAAGAAGTGCCGAATAACTACGAAACTGACCTGATTTTCCCAATTATCCAAACAGCAGCCCAAATTGCTGGCATTGATTACCACAGCAGTGATGAGAAAACCAAAGTTTCCCTAAAAGTTATTGGCGATCACATTCGTTCTGTAATCCACATGATTGCCGATGAAATCCGCGCCTCCAATGTCGGTCGGGGTTATGTATTGCGGCGGTTAATTCGGCGTGTGGTGCGTCATGGGCGATTAATTGGGATTTCTGGTGAATTTACTACCCAAATTGCGGAAACTGCGATCGCTCTTTCAGAATCAGCTTACCCCAATGTGCGGCAACGGGAAGCAGCAATTAAAGCTGAGTTGCAACGCGAAGAATCTAATTTCTTGAGAACTCTGGATAGAGGAGAAAAACTCCTAGAAGAAATTATCCAAGAACTAAAACAGCAAGGCAAAACCTCTATTAGTGGTGAAAGTGCCTTTACTTTATATGACACCTACGGTTTTCCCTTAGAACTTACACAAGAAATCGCCGAAGAAAATCATTTGACAGTGGATGAAGTGGGCTTTGATGCCGAAATGCAAAAGCAGGTGGAACGCGCCAAAGCAGCACACGAAACCATCGATTTAACTGTCCAAGGTTCCCTCGACAAATTAGCAGAACACATCCACGCCACACAGTTCTTAGGCTACACCCAACCGACGACGACGGCAAAAGTCGAAGCGATTTTGGTAGAAGGTGTTTCCCAAGAGGAAGCAGAAGCGGGAACAGAAGTACAAATTGTTCTTGACAAAACGCCATTTTATGCAGAGTCAGGGGGACAAATTGGCGATCGCGGTTATGTCTCCGGTGATGGCATCGTGATTCGCGTAGAAGACGTGAAGAAAGAATCTGATTTCTTCGTTCACTTCGGACGCATCGAACGCGGTACAATCCGTGTAGGAGATGGTGTAACTGCCCAAATCGATGCGACTTGTCGGCGTCGCGCCCAAGCTAACCATACCGCAACGCACCTACTACAAGCGGCGTTGAAGAAAATTGTCGATGATGGCATTTCGCAAGCTGGTTCTCTGGTTTCCTTTGACAGATTGCGCTTTGACTTCAACTGTCCCCGTGCCTTGACAGCAGAGGAAGTCCAACAAATTGAAGAACAGGTAAACACTTGGATTGCTGAAGCACATAGCGCGAAGGTGGAAGTATTACCTTTAGCAGAAGCCAAAGCTAGGGGTGCCGTTGCTATGTTCGGTGAAAAATACGGTGAAGAAGTGCGAGTAATCGACTTTCCGAGCGTATCAATGGAACTGTGCGGTGGCACACATGTCAGTAATACTGCTGAGATTGGCGTCTTTAAGATAATTTCCGAAGCTGGAGTTGCTTCTGGGGTGCGGCGCATTGAAGCTGTTTCCGGTCCAGCGATACTGGATTATCTCAACGTGCGGGATAAAGTAGTTAAAGATTTGAGCGATCGCTTTAAAGTTAAACCCGAAGAATTACCGGATAGAATCACAAGTCTGCAAACCGAACTGCGAACAGCCGAAAAGCAACTAGAATCTTTGAAAGGACAACTGGCGATCGCTAAATCTGACAGCTTACTACAAACAGCAGAATCTGTCGGCGATTTTAAAATTATCGTCGCCCAATTAGAAGACGTTGACGCAGAATCATTGAAAACCGCAGCCGAACGCTTATTGCAAAAAATCGGTAATGGTGCGGTGGTACTGGGTTCTGTTCCCGAAGCTGGAAAAGTCAGTATAGTTGCGGCCTTTAGTCCAGAAGTTAACAAAAAAGGACTGCAAGCTGGTAAATTTGTGGGAGCGATCGCTAAAATCTGCGGCGGCGGCGGCGGTGGTAGACCAAACTTAGCCCAAGCCGGCGGTAGAGATGCGAGTAAGTTGCCAGAGGCATTGGTACAGGCGAAATCTGAGTTAATTACTGGGTTGGGTTAATTTCTTGTAGGGCAGGCAAGATGCCTGCCTTTGAATTATTTCTTGTATGGGTAACTGACGAAAAATAAACTTAGTATTTGAAACCCAAAATTAATAATCAATTATTGGGTTCCTCTGTTCCTTCAATCAACCCGGTAATTGAAATTCAGGCTGTCAAAAGTGATAAAGCAGACACTCCGTCTGAAGTCCAATCACTCACAATATTATCTACTAACCAGTAATCATGAAACTTCCTGAATTGGGGTACTAATTTATTTTCTACGGTCAGAGTTTGTAAAAACTCCTCAATATGCGTAATTCTCCTTGATATAGCTTCCTCACGTTGCCCTACGGGAACAGATGCTGCAAACGTGCTGAGCTTGCAGTTTTTCTATGATATCTTCAAGAAAATTCCTGGCTTCTTTTTGAGAATTACTATCAAATGATTCCATTTTGACTCTTGAGTTAATACTTATTGAATGTTGGAAATTTTTGACTCTATGTATATATCAATTAAATGTAAAAATCTAATTTGAATTTTGAAAGCATGTTGCGGCTCAACTCTTTGTAGAACAAGCTTTTTACCCTAAAATACTTTCATTAATCAAACCGGAGTTTATTACTTGATATAATTACAAGCAATATTTTATACGATTTGTATTGAAAAAATCACTGAAATTATACTGAAATGTATACTAGTCATGATTCCACTAAAATTAATTGTTGGGTAGTGCGATCGCTTCACTCAACCTCCTGCAAAGCAGCTTGTTATCAGACATCGCACTACAATTAAATTAGACAATGTATTATCTCCAAACCATCACGCTGAAATACTCAGATGCAAAAAGTCACAGTTGATGAGATCCAACGAGATCCTTTGAAATACCTGAATCAAGTTGAGGCAGGTGAAAGCTTTGTCATTGTCCAAGCAGATAAGCCAATTGCTGAATTAAAACCAATTACAACTACCAACAAACAGCAACGCCCATTTGGTTTGTGTGCAGGAGAATTTACGGTGCCTGATGATTTTGATGCACCTTTGCCTGAAGAGATTCTAAATGCATTTGAGGGCGGATGAAAATTCTCTTAGACACCCATATATTTTTATGGTTTATCAGTGGTGATAATCAGCTATCAACAAATATTCGAGATATTATTCGCGATCCAGATAACGAAATTTATCTTAGTGTTGTCTCAATATGGGAGTGTATTGTTAAATATAAATTAGGTAAACTCCCATTACTAGAGTCTCCTGAAATTTATCTTCCCAAACAACGCGATCGCCATCAAATTACTAATCTTAACCTTGATGAAGGCAGTGTTACTCAACTTGCAAATTTACCATTATTGCATAATGACCCTTTTGATAGAATGCTTATCTGTCAAGCTTTGCATCACAGTTTAACTATTACAACAGTCGATGCAAAAATCCGCGCTTACTCAGTTAACGTCATTTAAAATAGGCGATGCTGTGACTTAACCCAATCTACAACTAAGAGCGATCGCAATTGAAGAGTCGTCAGCTATAACTAGGTCGATTTCCTCTGGATGTTCTTCATAATAAGACCAAGCTGCTTCTAAATCTTCCAGTGTTAACGCCGGATAATTTCTCAATAATTCTTCTTCAGAAGCTCCTTGTTGACGAAAAGAAACTAAAGTCCAAACAGCAATGCGAGTATCACGGATGCGTGCATTACCTCCGCAAACTCCTGCGGTTTTTTGAATCAAATATCTTTCAATTTTTTGAGACATGTATTAGTCTATTAGAACGCCATACATATAATTTAGTTTAAATTCACAATTCTCAGGTAGCTTGGGAATATAGAGTTTAGTTTTCAAAATGTCTTTAACTGAAGAAATTCTTTCCCAACTACCAGGCGATGTTTTAGGCGGGTTGCGTCAAAGCGATCGCATTTTAACATCCCTCAGAGAAAACACTGCACCTATACCAACGCTAGTTACAGAAAGTCAGCAGCCTTTGGGCGTTGCAGACTCCGATGTGCTTATCTGCGGTGGCACCTTGGGCATTTTAATTGGTTCGGCTTTAGCTACCAAGGGGCTGCGGGTGGCGTTGATGGAACGAGGAATTCTGCGGGGGAGAGAACAAGAGTGGAATATTTCTCGTAAAGAATTAGATGTGTTTGTGGAATTGAACTTACTGACAGAGGAGGAATTAGAAACTGCGATCGCCACTCAATATAACCCGGCACGAGTAGGCTTTCACGGTGGTACGGAAATTTGGGTAGAAGATGTTTTGAATATCGGCGTAGATCCAGTATATCTACTGGCTACATTAAAAACGCGATTTCTCAATGCTGGTGGAAAGCTGTTAGAAAACACACCTTTTAAAGAAGCCGTGGTGCATCCAGATGGGGTGATGGTAAATAACCAATTTAAAACTAGGCTATTAATCGACGCGATGGGGCATTTTTCTCCCATCACCCAACAAGCACGTCAAGGAAAAAAACCAGACGCCCTTTGCTTAGTTGTAGGAACTTGCGCCCAAGGTTTTCCGGAAAATAACTCAGGGGATTTGTTGTTATCATTTACATCTTTGCAAAATCAGTGTCAGTACTTCTGGGAAGCGTTCCCAGCTAGAGACGGTAGAACTACTTACTTGTTTACCTACATGGATGCACATCCCCAACGCTTCAGTTTGGCAACTTTCTTTGAGGAATATCTGCGTCTCCTGCCAGAATATCAGGGTGTCCAATTGAGTCAGCTGAAATTTCAACGGGCGTTGTTTGGCTTCTTTCCCAGCTATCGCCAAAGTCCCCTCAAAACTCCTTGGAATCGCATTCTACCAGTGGGAGATAGCAGTGGTAACCAATCGCCCTTGAGTTTTGGTGGTTTTGGTGCGATGGTGCGTCACCTGAAGCGTTTAACATTTGGCATTGATGAAGCACTCCAAACTGAACAGTTATCTGCAAAAGCGCTGTCACTGCTGCAACCGTATCAGCCAAGTTTGACTGCTACTTGGTTATTTCAAAAAGCGATGAGTGTTGGTGTAAATCAAAAAATTCCCCCAGATCGAATTAACCAACTACTCTCAGCAGTGTTTGAAGAAATGCAACAGTTAGGTACGCCAGTACTGAAGCCATTTTTACAAGATATAGTACAATTTTGGGCACTGACGCAAACACTGTTAAAAACTAATTTTTCTCATCCAGAATTAGTTATTCAAATAATTCCCCAAGTAGGTTTACCAAGTTTGTTAGATTGGATGGTGCATTACCTTAATTTAGGTGTTTATACTGCCTTATTTAAGTTCAGTCCAATGTTAGAAACATGGATGAAGAATCAACCAAGCGAACAACAATATTATTGGCATCGTTTGATTGATGCTTGGAAGTACGGCTCTGGTGGTGACTACTCAGATGAAACTTAGATAATATGTGTGTGAGGATAATATGATGGAACGGGAATCTGTAGGAATCAAATACTTTGCAGTACTAATTGGTTTTCTGCGCGATCGCCAAGGATTTTTAGAGGAAGTCCGCCAAGGTACAAGATTACCAAATAAAATCATTTCTCTACTAGTTTGTAGTTCCTTATTCCTCGCCATTTATGGCGGAATCATCGGTGCATATCATAGCTGGATGCAAGCTTTATCTTCTGCGATAAAACTCCCAGCCCTTTATTTAATTACACTGCTGATTTGTATCCCAACTTTGTATTTTGCTAACGTTATTTTTGGTTCAAAGCGGACTTTTGGACAGCATTTAGCATTAGTATTGACCGCCGTTTCAGTGACTAGTGTACTTTTATTTAGCTTTGCACCAATTACCCTCTTTTTCTTGCTAACTACCAATAACTACCAATTTTTAATTCTCTTAAATGTCTTGATTTTTGCGCTGACTGGATTTATTGGTATTTCCTCGTTATATCAAGCCACGAATTTAGTTTTAGAACAGGATAATGAAGGTAGCAAAACACGCCAGAAAATTTTACAATTTTGGTTATTTCTTTATGCTTTTGTCGGTAGTCAGCTAGGATGGACTCTCAGACCATTTTTTGGCACACCTGATTCTGCGTTTCAATTGTTCCGCGAAAGGGAAGGTAATTTTTATCTCAGCGTGATTCAAGCTATTAGCTACTTGTTGGGAATTCGTAATTAGATAATAACGTGATTAGTAACCATACCAAATATCAACCAGAAAAGCATTATGTTGGAAAAGCAATCTCGCGGCGTTAAACAATTTAATGTATTGGTGAATTTACTACGCGATCGCCAGTCCTTTTTAGAAGAAATTCGTCTGGGGATAAGATTAGAAAATAAAATCAGTTCTCTGTTCGTATCTAGTTCAATTTGCTTTGCCATTTATGGAGCAATTATCGGTGCATCCCACGGTTGGGCACAAGCATTATCCAGTGCTATCAAACTCCCCGCATTTTATTTATTAACACTGATAATTTGTTTTCCAACCTTGTTCTTTTTTAATGTTTTGTTTGGTTCTCGGAGTAGTATTCAACAGCATTTTGTTGTCTTGCTCACATCTGTATCAGTGATTAGTGTACTTTTATTCAGCTTCGCACCAGTCACACTATTTTTTCTGATCACTACCCCTGATTCTTATCAATTTTTCAAACTGTTGAATGTAGCAATATTTGGCATCACAGGCATCTTTGGCGTGAAATTTCTTTATGAGGGAATACAATTACTTTCTCAACAAGATGAAGTGGGCAAAACAACCCGTACCACGATTTTAAGATTTTGGTTATTGCTTTATGCCTTTGTCGGTATGCAATTAGGATGGTTTTTTAGACCGTTTTTTGGTGCCCCTGACTCTAAATTTGAATTATTTCGAGCCGTGAAAGGGAACTTTTATCTTGATATAATAGCCGCGATTTCCGAAATTTTAGGTTTCCGTTAATGTAACGCCAAAATTTGTAGTAGAAAGCTTAACAAGCTGCAATTTAACCTCTGTTCTTTTTATAACTTGGCAAATTGGCAACTATTACAAAAATAAATGTGTTAATTTCAATACTATACAAGGTGTATTTGCACTTTCAAGCTATTTAGACGGGTTGCAACCCGTCTTTATTTATCGGTAGAAAAGGGACTGGGGACTAGGGATTAGGGATTGGGAATTCGGTTTTCAAAAAACAGCGCCACCATCTTCAAACCAAAAACCCAGTCGTTATGACCGGGTTTTTGGTGGGCTATATTACCCAAAGGTTAGTTATAGAAGTTATATATTAGTTGTTCGTTGTTCTGATAATTACTACAACACCGAGATTGCGAATTCCAGAAAACTAGTTAGCACTTACAGAAGAACTTTCTAAAAATCTTATTCCTTTGCGTACTTTGCGTTCTTCTCTACGAGACGCTGCGCGTTGGCGGAAGCCTCTCGTAGAGAAGGCGGTTCGTATTTTCATAATTGTCTTTTTACCTGCCAAACATCAAGCTGGTTAATTTATTGTAAAATCTTATACAAGTTTTATGCAGTGCGATCGCTAAAAAATTATTTCAATTATAGGACTATGATTTGATTAAAAAACTCGCCCTCAACTTCAAAAGCCTGATTCCCCATTCCCTCCCCATACAAAGAATTTCAAAAATCAAACCATAGTCCTATATTTTAACTACAGTTAACTGCTGAAGCTGAGTTTACCTTTGTTAAATCTCCAGTGAATATGCCTGTATACTTATAAGGTGATGAACCAGAACAAGTCATAGGATTTGTATTAGCGCGACGCGGAGTCCACCATGAATCTGCGTTCACAGTCAAATTGATACCATTCCATGATAATCCGGTGACAACTAAAGAGTTAGTTTTGCCATCATTAGCCTTTTTCGCAGTCAAAAATGTGGCATAGTAAACGCTACCATTTTCTGGATTAATTTTTGCTATGATTGCCACTTTAGCGCCGCCACCGCTTCCATAACTATTTAGCCAACGACCAGTAGCAAAACGTCGAAAATCATTACCAGGCTGGCTACCAGTGGATGAAAAAACGCCATACAAAACATTTCCTCCGTCCCAAATTAGTCCGTAGCCTGTACCATCATCATTAGTTGTTTCGTAATCACTACGGCACCATTTTTTCACACCATTTTGAAAACTAATGATGCGAGGGTCTTTGTTTAGAGATGATACTTGCTGATAACCAATGTAGATGTTTGTTTGCCCAAAACTCACTCTGGGACCATTTTTATTTTTGATAGTTGTCTCACTGTCATTGCATGTAAAGGTCACACCTTTACCAATAGATGACTGTATAGTAGTTTGGGCAATAACTGGAAGAATTGGTAAATCAGCACCTAATACTACTGATAAAAACAAAAATGCCAGATATTTGGGCAATTTACGGCGATAACTCATTGAACTTCTGTGGTTAAAATGTCCAAAAGGACACCATATCACAAAGTTTCCGTAATTAGTAACCCCTAACAAAATCAGCTATTTTTGATGTTGGGTTAGCCTGCGGGATCTTACTACTAGAGGTCGGCGGAAATAAACAGACCATTCCAAATCAACGAAACGCTTACGCTGCATTAATTTTGAATTTTTAATTCACGGCGGTACTAGATTTATACAAATTTCTCAAAATCAAGGTTTCTAATTTTTATATGATGAGAGTAATAAAAAAGATAAAAAGGAGTGACGAGATTTGATACTATTTACATCTCATCTATCACTCCTAATAACTTGCGCGTTGATAAGCTGTTACGCATTGTTAAATTACACCAGTTTAGTAGTTCATTTATCCTCTAACTAAAGAGGCGAATATTTGTTAAATTTATATGTGTTTTTCTATACAAATTTTTGTGAAGTCATAAAATCTATTTTCTCATTGAAGATATAGTAGTTCGACTATTGCTTGTCCTCAGTAGTCTTAGTTTACCTGTATAACAGCCATATCTATTGAGGGTTTATTAATCTAAAACGTATCTATGAACACAAATAAACTTAACTGAGATTATATATCTTTGGTAGTAGTGGCTTGATTCTTGTGATGGAAGTTTGGTAATAATCGAAACAATTATCATTAAGATCCAATAATTCAAGGAGTAACAAGGCGCATTCAACAGCAGTGATAACTTAAGGTTTAAAATCCACGTTTTCCTAGTGTATTTTCTGTTCTAGTTTATCTTCTAGCTATAATTTTGACTGGCTAATCAGGTTATTCACAAATTACTATTTAACTGAGTTTACAGAATTTTCCTACCAAAGGTAGAAGTAATACTTAGTAAAATGCGATAAGGTATAGGTTTAAAAGTTTATGCTTGGTAAAACTAAAAATATTTAGCGATCGCTAAATATTTTTAGATTTAATTTACATTGAATGTCTATACCTAATTTTCAAATGTGTCATTTCAAAAACTGACTGAACTCTAGTATTTTAAGACATAAATTGTCCAAAACCTTTATTAAAGGTTTTCTCATAAATCTCATTGAACAACAATTGCAGCTGGATGAAACTTAAATTTATCACTCAACAAAATCATAAATGCTGCAATTATCAAAATCTTTATCTAGTAGATTTTTTTGCTCGACCTCTGCAAGTAAGTAGTGGGAATTTAAGGTGAACATAGAAAAATTTATCCAACGCGCAGAAGTATTGCACAAGCGTTTAGCAGATTTATACCAAACTGCTAGTGTCTTGCCTTGGATTCCACCAGATCTTCTGCCACAGGCTTTTAAAGAACTCTATAACACCTCAAAAATAGTGCAGTTAGCAGCAGAAGAACTGTATCAACAAAACGAGGAACTAATACAAACACGGAATTGGCTAGAAGCAGAACGCCAACACTACCAAGATTTATTCGAGTTGGCACCAGACGGCTATTTAGTGACTAATACAGAAGGTATTATTCAAGAAGCTAATTACACAGCAGCTAGGTTATTTAATGTTTCCAAGCATTTTCTGGTGGGCAAACCAATGATTAATTTTGTCCCTCTAGAAGAACGTCAACAGGTTCGCCATGAACTTATCCAACTATCTCAATCAGTCGGAGGTAAAGAGTTATTAATACGTTTACAACAAAGTCACGGCGAATTGTTTGATGCAGCTTTGACGGTGCTTGTTGTCCGTAATTCGCAGGGAAAGCCAACTTATTTGCGCTGGATGGTACGTAATATTTCTCAACGTCAGCCTTTAGAATCAGCAGTAGTCAAGAATAATAGCAGCGACTTGTTTCCCAGTCATCCCGTGCATAAATATTCTAAAGGAGAAACTATTCTTCTCAATCCATTAGTAATTTGGTATGTTTGTCAAGGTTTAGTCAAGCTAAGTACTTACTGTGAAACAGGGGAAGAAGTACTATTAGGATTGGCAACAGCAGAAATGGTTTTTGGTAGTAGTTTGACTTCTCTAAACGTTTACCAAGCAGTAGCCCTTTCTGATGTTGAGTTGGTGTCAATTTACGCAGCAGAAGTAGCAGCTTCCCCAACTCTGAGTCATACTCTTTTACCAAAAATTAATCAGCGGTTACAACAAACAGAATCTTTTTTAGTCATTTCTGGAAGACGACGGGTACAAGAACGTTTACACTATCTATTACAACTTTTGAAACGAGAAATCGGTGAAACTGTACCGCAAGGAACTCGCTTAAGTGTTCGTTTAACTCATGAAGATATTGCTAGTGCTTGTTGTACTACGAGGGTGACAATTACACGATTAATAGGCAAATTACAAGAACAAGGTGTAATTGATTTTGATTTAAAAAAACACATTATTTTGAAAAATTTAGATTAATTATTAATATTTTTGCTAATTGGCACTACAAAACTATTGGTATGATGCAATGAAATTAGACGCGATTTATCGCGTCTATACATGAGTCTTTTGGGTTTATCTAAATTGTATTAGCTTATAAACCTAGAATGTGATTTTATCGGCGCAGGTACGTAAAACTGGGATCGGGTCTGCCAACAAAGCAAGAATGGGTAAAGTTATATTTTTTGATAATTGCTAATGATGTTGTTGCTTCAGATTTATTATTACCAAAATCAAACATCCAGTGACTACCGTCTACAATTTTCCAGCTATTATTGATTCGATTAACAGTTGTGGTGGCAGGATTAAAAGACACACAATCTTCGCCTTGTATCGAACCAGAAGGAGCGCTATTATTTACCAGTAAATATTGCAAGGATGGTTGTGGTCGTCCAACAAAACAGGATTTGTTTATGCCATAGTGATTGATAATTTTGAAAGCACGTGTCGCTTCATCTTTTTTATTACCAAAGTCAAACATCCAGTGATTGCCGTTCTCAACTATTTTCCAGCGATCGCTCACTTGATTAACACTAGTATTATTAGGATTGAAAGCGATACAGTCTTCTTTAACTGCTTGTGTCTCTGGTGTTAATGACAGGAGGTTAGAACGATATTCTTTGTTTGTTCTTCTATCTTTTAAAATGATATATACCGATTGGGGAGGTGTTTCACCTTGTTCAACCGCAAACCAAAGAGAACTTAAATTTTCAGCAGAAGAAAATGCACAGAAACCATAAATCCTTTGGTTGGTTTGACCATTATAAATATTTACCCAAGTTCTAGAAGAATTATTGTTTTGTCCACAAGGAGGTAAATTTGGCGCTTTTGCAAATAAGTTGTTAGGAAATGCATTCCAGTTTGCTACTGATAATTTATATCTTTGAAAATTTTTGCCTGAGGCTGTATATGGTTCTGTGCCGATAAAAACTAGTTTTGGTTGGGGTATGGGATTGGCTGCAAGATTCAGAAGATTTGGATTTCTGGTATTGTTACTCCAGGTATCTGCTATTTGCAAGTTATCAGCGGCATAAGCAGCAGCAAAATTAGATAACATCCATCCTACGCTTAGTAAAGTTGCAAATTTGTTGTATTTTTGTAATTTCATTTTGATGGAACCTTAAAGAAAGTTATCCTATTTTGAGTGTGAACTCTCACGCAGAGGCGCATAGAGGAAAGGAAGAGAAATGTGAGGTGTTCACAAATAATTTAGGCTTGTTGTATTACTACAATTGCTTAGTTTCTATTTCCATATTTTTTTGATTAGAAATTCAATTTTTTGTATTTAATTTCGACGAAAGTAGGGGTAAGGTCAATTCGGTATCTATGTAGAGAGTAGAGTTACTTGATCGGGTGGACACAAAATAATGTATATCTGATTTGACGGATATCGATCGGCATCATTAAAAGCAGCTATTTATGGACACAGTTGGCAGCACAACTCCATCATCGGGCTACATCTTGGCACTAGACTTAGGTACTACTGGCAACCGCGCTTTTGTGTTTAACGCCCAAGGTAAGATTGTCGGACAGGCATACAAAGAACTCACTCAGTATTATCCGCAGCCGGGATGGTTAGAACATGACCCTGAAGAAATCTGGCAGGATACGTGTTGGGTGATGGGAACGGCAATTGCCAATGCCAAAATTACTCCATCAGCGATCGCCGCGTTGGGGTTAACTGTGCAACGTGAAACCTGTTTGATTTGGGACAAAACTACAGGTAAACCACTCCATAGAGCGATCGTTTGGCAAGATCGGCGTACTGCTCCACTATGTCAGAAGTTACAACAGGAAGGCTATGCCCCAGAAATTTACGATCGCACCGGATTAATCATCGATGCCTACTTTTCTGCTACTAAGCTTAGATGGCTATTAGACAAGTTTACAGATGTTGACCTCAGTAATGTCTTGGCAGGCACTATTGATACTTGGGTGCTGTGGAAACTTACGGGCGCAAAAGTCCATGCTACCGACCACAGCAACGCCAGCCGCACAATGTTAATGAATCTCAAAACCTGTGAGTGGGATGAAACTCTCTTAGAGATGCTCCAAATTCCGGCTCAGATTCTGCCCCAGATTCAGCCTAGTTTAGGAGTATTCGGAGTTACAGATGCTAATTTGTTGGGTGCAGAAATTCCCATCACTGCGATTTTGGGAGATCAGCAAGCTGCTTTGTTTGGTCATGGCTGCCATCGGCCTGGTTTGATGAAATGCACTTACGGTACTGGTAGCTTTTTGGTAGCTCACACTGGTTCTCAAATTGTGCGATGTCTAGGACGGGCTGCGCCTACGCCCGAAAAACTGATTTCCACAGTGGCGTGGACACAAAAGACTCCAAGCGGAACTTTCGATATTGGCTATGCCTTAGAAGGCAGTATGTTTACTAGTGGCGCTTGTATCCAATGGTTGCGGGATAGCTTGAAGCTGATTAAAAGTGCGGCTGAAACTGAAGCAATGGCAAATCGAGTCACAGATAATGGTGGTGTATATTTTGTACCTGCATTTAGTGGACTGGGAGCACCTTATTGGGATATGAGCGCGAGGGGAGCCTTTTTCGGCATTACCGCCAGCGTCAAACCAGAGCATTTAGTACGCGCCGTCTTGGAGGCGATCGCTTACCAAGTTGTGGAGGTAGTGCAAGCGATAAATGCATCTAGCAGTAACCCAGTTGGGCGATTAACTGTAGATGGTGGTGCTTGCGAGAATAATTTTTTGATGCAATTTCAGGCGGATGTCTTAGGTATTCCAATTGAACGTCCGATCATGCGTGATACTACCGTTCAGGGTGCAGCATTCGCAGCAGGTTTAGTCGTGGGATTTTGGGATAACTATGAAGCATTAGTGCAGCAACGGCAGATTGAGCGCGTGTTTGAGCCAAAGGGCGATTTATCGAATTTTGCTACTTGGCAAAAAGCAGTGAAACGTACTCTCGCTTGGATGGATTAGATGCTGACAGCAGAATTCAGGAGTCAGAATTCAGAATTATAGCAATTCTCATTTGAATGAGGTACATGGGTAGGGGCGCACAGCTGTGGGCCCCTACGAGGATCTATTTTTCTGTACCTCTCCCATGTGGAAACCCCCATATTAGCGGCTAGTAAAATTTTCTTCCAGATAGCGTGGATCGCGTACTCCTACGTGCAAAATCAATGCTGTCAGTAATCCACCGATAGCTGCCGCCCAGAAGGTAGTTTGATAGTCAATATTGTCTACTATCCATCCACCGAATATGGGAGCAATGATAGTGGCAGGGGCCACAAGGGTATTGCCAAGACCAATATAGGCTGGTCGTTGCCGATCGTTACCAAACTCTAAAGTCATTACCGCAGCAATATTTTGCAGACCCATCGAACCTATTCCCGCTCCGATAAACACCAAGTAAAACCAGTTTACATTTGGTGCTAGCCCAGCTACAGCCGAACTGAGCGCACAGGCAATACAACCAATCTGCAAAGCTAACTTGTTACCCCAGCGATCGCCTATCCAACCCAAAACCAGTCCAGCAATAGTTTGCGTTAGCATCAGCACACCAGTAATTAACCCAACTGATGCTTCTCCCATCCCATATTGATGTACGGCATAGAGTGTATAGAAGGGCAGTGGCATCAGTGCTAATTGTGAAAGCATACGTGCAATCACAAAGTACCGGAAATTCTTATCTCCCCGAAGAATCACACTCAGACTGCCCCAAAATTCACGTCTACTTTCAATGTGAGATGATGGGTTGCTTACTGGTTCCCGCGTCCTAGACATAAAAAACCAAGAGAAAGCCATTGCAAAACTGGCACACAAAAAACAGAGAGCAAAATTAAATGGTTGGGCAATTTGCTTGAGCAATAAACCAGCTATCAAGGCACCACAAATGCTCATCAAATTAGCAGACGCCCCTAAGGCACCGTAAAAAATGCCCAGCTTTCCGGAGGGAACAATTTTAGCAACCATGCTTTGCCAAGCAGTAGCACCAAGTCCAGTGCCCAGCCCCTGCCAAATGAGTATGGCAAATGTTAACTCTAAGATAGTTTGGCTATTGAGTTGTAGCTGTAACAAAGCAACCAGGGCTAATCCCAAAAAAGGAAGTTTTTGGTGAATTGTCAGCCACATTACAGTTGATTTGTAATAGTGTAGTCGAGCTACTTTATCAGCAGTTAAGAGCTGAGGTAGTTGCCAACCTAAACGCGGAATAGCTGGTATCAGACCGATGAGCAATGCAGAATCGGTCAAACCGCTAACAAATAGAGGAATAATCGTGATATACGATGCAAAACCAGTCCCTAAACCAAAAAATCCACTTTCAATAACATTGACAGTAAAGTTATGACGAAGGTCTTTTTGAATTTTAGAATTAAGCATTTTTATATGCGGAAATTTGGGCAGCATTTTCAACAGGTTGATGTTCTTTTTTAGGCACTTAGTAAGTGTTAAGTACCGAACAAAACCTGAATTCCATCAATTGTTCCCAGATGCCGCACTTAAATCACAGTTGGAAAATATTTTTTGTCAAAAATTTCTAACTATGGTTCTGCAATATTTTTTTGGCAATTTACGCTTCAACAAATAGGAATAAATACTGTAAACGGCGCTGACGCAGATTTATGGATAAAGTAAGAGAGATTTAAAGCCTTGTGAAGATTATCTAGAAAATGAACAGTAAACAGTTGGAAATCAGAGTTTTCCACAACTATTGCATGGTAAGTTTGATTTGGGGTCTAAATCCCCGTCTTAAACTTTAATAACTGATATAGCGCTCTTATTTGATTGCGTGAAAAAACTCGCCTCAGCTCAAAAAGCCTTCTTTGCTGTTGCCTATTGCCTGCTAAGCCAACTAAGTTCAAAAATCAAAGCGGATTACTATAGCTGTTTGAAAATACCAGATGATATATAAAGTTAAGATGGTGAGCGTATGACTACTAAACCAAAGATTTTCATTGATGGAGAATCAGGAACCACAGGCTTACAAATTTACTCACGCCTCAACCAACGGGATGACATCGAGTTAGTTAGCATTGACGCATCTAAACGAAAAGATGCAACTGAGCGAGCTAAACTGCTTAATGCCGTGGATGTTGTCATTCTCTGCCTGCCTGATGACGCCGCCCGTGAAGCTGTAAGCTTAGTCATTAATAATAACGTTAAAATTCTTGATGCCAGTAGTGCCCATCGCACAGCTGAAGGTTGGGTATACGGCTTTCCCGAAATCAATCCAGGACAGCGAGACAAAATCGCCAGCGCCCAGTTTGTGAGTAATCCCGGTTGTTATCCTACGGGATTTTTGGCTTGTATTCGTCCGTTGATTGTCAAAGGAATTTTAAAGACTGACTTTCCCATCACCGTGAATGCAGTGTCAGGTTACTCTGGTGGCGGCAAGAATCTGATTCAAAAGTACGATACTTTCCACCAACAGCAAGCCGGGGGAGAGTCGCTTTATCCCTATGGCATCTATGGTTTGCAGTTTGGGCATAAGCACGTTAAGGAAATGCATTACTTTTCGGGGTTAGCATCGCCGCCGCTGTTTGTACCCTCAGTGGGGGATTTTGAGCAGGGGATGTTAGTACAAGTGCCTTTGCCGTTAGGGATTTTGGACAATCCACCATCAGGTGAGGTAATCTATGAAGCGATCGCTGATTACTACCAAAGTGAAAAGTTTGTCCAAGTTGCACCATTGGGAGAACCGACGCTGCTCAGAGACGGAACATTTCTAGATGCCAAAGCAATGAACGACACCAACTTTGTTCAGGTTTTTGTCTTCGCCAATGACGCTACCAAAGAAGCGCTGCTAGTTGCTCGTCTTGACAACTTAGGCAAAGGCGCATCCGGAGCCGCAGTCCAAAATCTCAATATCATGTTGGGCTTTCCAGAAGAGTTGGGATTGTCATGACGATTGGGGAGTGGGGAGGTTCTGAAGGCACGAGAGCAGGGAGCAGAGGGGAAAGAGGTAATTTTTCATTCTCCCTTTTGCCCTCTTCTCCTTGCCCCTCTGCCTCCATTGGTGTGAACTTAAGCTCAAACACGCAATTTTACCTCGTTTTAGATCCCCCAACCCCCTTAAAAAGGGGGCACAAGATTCTAGTTCCCCCCTCTTAAAAAGGGGGGTTAGGGGGGATCGAAAATCTAGGTGGTACATCGACAAATGTTCAAATGCTTATCAGGCTAGGCTTTCACGTTAAGTTGACACCTATGCTCTGCCTCTTCCCCATACCCATTGGGATTATTTTGCTTTTTCTTTGAGTTCTTGGAGTAACTCAATTACATAGTGTTCAAATCCTTGATTGCGCTTTTGAACCGATTCAATCAAGGGTTTATCAAACAGATTCAGGACTTTGTTGCCTTTTTAAATACCTAGAGGTTTTAAATGTCCACCTGCCAAACTTTCTAGAAAGTTTGGCAGGTGTTTTTTTGAAAATATTAATAAACCAATCTGAGGTTGATTTGGCAATATTATCCGATTGGAAGCGGACTAAACCCATAATATTAAATATAGTCAGCTATGTGTTTAGTCCTATTAACCCGATCCCTGATGCTATTCCATATTCTTCGACATCCAAAGCGGTTAATTGCCTTAGTGTTCGCTTGTTTTTTAATTATCGTCGGTTGTCAGCCAAGCAAGTTTCAAACTAAAGCAGCTCAAGTATCTCAACTAGTTCTAGTTTCTCTGAATGAACCAGCTACTTTTAACTATGCCATTAATGACTCTCCCTATAGTGTTTTTTCCTTCATCTATAAAGGATTAGTCGATGAAAATCCGGTGACTGCTAAGTTGGAACCAGCACTAGCAGAATCTTGGTCAATCTCACCAGATCGAAAACGTATTACTTTTAGCCTCAGAAAAAACCTCAGGTGGTCAGATGGTGAACCACTAACAGCAGATGATGTTGTCTTTAGCTATCGAGACATTTATTTAAATCCAAAAATTCCCAATACATATAAAGATTTACTTCGGATTGCAAATACAGAAGCTTTTCCATCAGTAAAAAAGCTCGATCAACTCACAGTTGAGTTTACTTTACCAGCACCTTTTGCCCCTTTTTTGAGATATACAGAAAGATTAGTAATTTTACCTGCCCATGCTTTGCGTTCCTCTGTGTTCTCTAATGATGCTCAAGGCAATCCTCAATTTATGTATATGTGGGGAACTAATACAGATGTGCAAAAAATTATCTGTAATGGGCCTTATAAAATTGAAAGCTATACTCCTTCCGAACGAGTAATATTCCGACGCAACCCTTATTATTGGCGCAAAGACGCACAAGGGAATTCTCAACCTTATATTGAACGCATCATCTGGCAAATTATTTCTTCGACTGACAATCAATTATTGAGATTTCGTTCTGGGGAATTAGATAGTATAAATGTAACACCATCAGATTTTGGGTTGTTGAAGCGAGGAGAAAAGCGCGGAAAATATACTATTTATAACGGCGGACCTACTAATGGTTTTTCCTTTGTCGGATTCAATCTCAATCAAGCGCGTAATGCTCAAGGAAAACCTTTTGTAGACCCAATCAAATCGCGGTGGTTTAATAATTTGGCTTTTAGACAAGCGGTGGCCTATGCCATTGACCGCAACACCATTAAAACTAATATCTATCGAGGATTAGGCGAAGTTCAACATTCACCAATTGGTGTTCAAAGTCCTTATTATTTATCTTTGCGATCGGGGTTAAAAGTTTACGATTACAATCCCAATCGGGCTAGGCAAATACTGAAAGCAGCAGGTTTCAAATACAATTCCCAAAAAGAACTGCTGGATAAAGATGGGAATCGGGTTGAATTTGAACTGTTAGTGAAATCTGAAGACCGATCGAGGATAGATGCAGCTGTTCAAATCCAACAAGACCTCAGCCAGATTGGAATTAAAGCAAATTTGCAGGTAATTAACTTTAATGTTGTGTTACAAAGGCTGCTATCTCGGCGTGATTGGGATTGTTACGTAGGAGCATTTGGTACTAGTGGTGCAGATTTAGAACCTCACCTCCTGTATCTATTTTGGTCTAGTCGTGGCTCTTTTCATCAATTCAACCAAGGACCGCAACCAGGTGCATCTCCAATACAAGGATGGGTCGTTTCTGATTGGGAACAAGAAATTGATAGTCTATTCAACGCGGGAGTTCAAGAACTAGATGAGCAAAAGCGCCGGGCGATTTATGGCAGATTTCAAGAAATAGTTGCCGAACAGCTACCAGTATTTTTTTTAGTGAATCCCATATCTTTTAATGCAGTCCGGAATCGCATCGATCCTATCAAATACTCTAGTTTAGCCTCTGTGTTATGGAACATCGACGAATGGCAAATCATAGATACTGGCTCTTGAACTGGGTAAACAGTCTTAATTGCTCAATGACCCCTCTTTTCTCAGGTCTTGTGAGAAATCTGGTTTTACTCCTTACCTTTTCCCTTCTGAAGCTTAGCCTTTTCGTCACTTGTGCAAGAAGTCTAAGGTATTGTTATTGGAGTGTGGCGGAACATCATGATTACAAGAAATCCCACTCAACGCTTGTTACCAATCTTATCGCCATCGATCGCGATCGCATCTGCCTTGCTTGTCGGTGCAATCCTGATTTTGCTGGCTGGCGCAAACCCCATCGTGGCATACGCAGCTTTATTTCAAGAATCCCTTTCTACCTACTTTGGATTGGGCAATACTCTTACCAAAATGACGCCGTTATTATTCACCAGTTTAGGTGTATTGGTGGCGTTGCGTGCCGGTCAATTTAATATCGGTGGCGAAGGACAAATTTATTTGGGTGCTTTGGGAAGTACTTTGATTGGGTTATATGTGCAAGGATTACCGAGTTTAATTCACATCCCGCTGGCGTTGTTAGCAGGATTTCTCTTGGGTGCACTTTGGGGTTGGATTCCTGGTTACCTCAAAGCAGTGCGGGGAGTGAATGAGGTAATCACTACGTTGTTGTTGAATTATATTGCAGTAAATTTAGTTAGCTATTTGGTGCAAAATCCTCTGAAAGCACCGGCGGCGCCTAGTCCTTATTCGCCGTTAATTGCTAAATCTGCTCAGTTACCGATTATTTTACCGGGGAGTCTTGCCCATGTGGGGATTTTGCTGGCGTTAATTGCAGCAGGAATTTTGTGGGTATTGTTAGTGCGATCGCCTTTAGGATACCAAATTGCGGCCGTGGGATTTAACCCAAACGCTGCTCGTTATGCTGGTATTTCCGTACAACGCACCATTATGCTGGTGATGGCGTTAGCGGGTGGTTTAGCTGGGTTAGCCGGTGGAACTGAAGTCATGGGGTTGAAATATCGCCTATTTGAGCAAGTTTCGCCAGGTTATGGATTTGATGCAATTGCGATCGCTTTTTTAAGTCGTGGTAGTGTTTTCGGTGTAGTGCTGACTTCCCTATTTTTCGCTGCACTTCGTAGTGGTGCCAATGTAATGCAACGTAGTGCAGGAGTGCCGGTGACTGTAGTTTATGCGATTCAGGGATTAAGCGTACTATTTATTGCCATCAGTCTGGCGGTAGAACAGCGGATAAAAGTCATGGAACCTGGAACCAAGGCAGATTAATTAGGGATCTAAAAATTTGACAATAAATATCTAAAAATTTGACAAATTTCTCAAAATATTTTTTATACAAATATCATAGTTTAACAAAATTTTAATTTTATTATACAAATTTTTTAGCGAATTCTTCTCATTTATCGTATAGAAATATCTACAAGTTTGGTAAATCTATCAAAACATTTTTCATTGCCCCTATCACTTAAATCACATAGATTGTAAATGTGAGTAGCATTAGTTAAAAATTGATTATCTAGGTTTTGACAAGATAAACAATTCCAGAGCTACTAACTATTGTGCTAACACAAGAATCATGGAAGAAACTTAAATTTTTCTTTCATATAGCTGTGTGAATTCCATTAAATTTTTGAAACAATAACTTTGATTGAAAGCTTGCTGATAAACTTTTGATTCTTACTAAACTTAGCAAGATTAAAGTCAGATTCCTGTACGCTATGAAGATTTTTATGCTAATAATTTAGGAGGATTAGCTCTGATGGCAGATTTAGTTAATAGTGATAGCAGCAACTCCTCTACTGGTGGGGACAATCCATTAAGAAATTCACCCTTTGGTCGCTTGAGTGAAGTTCTCAGTGATGAAGAATTCTCTAATCTATTCAGTGGTGTTGGTAATGGAGAGAATAGCGGTAATCCATTGGGTGGGAGCGGCAATAATCTACCTTATAATGGCAATCCTTTTGCTGGTGACAACTTTTGGAACATTTTTGCAGGCGGTGTAAATCCATCCGCCTCCGGCGGCACTAGAGACCCTTTGACCGGTGTTGGTAGCCAAAGCACTACTATCAGCACAACTGAAATACCAGACGGGTTTAGTTTGAGAGCTACTATCGACAAACAGATTAACTCAAGGCTGGACGAAGAACTGGGTGATGGACAAAGCCCATCATTTGATCCTAGCCAAATCCCATCGTTTGGTGGTGGTAATGGTGGGCAAATTCCATCGTTTGATCCTAGCCAAATTCCATCATTTGGTGGTGGGAATGGTGGACAAATTCCATCATTTGATCCTAGCCAAATTCCATCATTTGGTGGTGGGAATAGTGGGCAAATACCATCATTTGGCGGTGGACAAATTCCGTTCGCTTAATTACGACAATAATTATCATCCTTGAATAAATCAGTAGATCATAAACAAGGAAATAAACAATAATAATTTTTCAGTACATACTATGCTAATCAGCGATGTTATGCACTGAAACTTTTTAATATTAAAGGCTTGAGGCCATAATCAAGATGATAAAAGCCTTTAATGAAATAAATTTTGGGTTGAATAAACTGATAATTAGCATAAAAAATAGGAGAGTTTATGACAATTAATCCAGGTGGTAGTAGCAACCTGTATAACAGTAGTTCCTGTGCTGCTAATGGCAGTTTATATGCTGAAGATAGCCTGTTTACAAGTGGTAACAATCCGTTTGTAAATAATGGTGACGGAACTATTCCAGGTGACGGTATCAACCCCTTTACTGGCGATGCTGGCACTAAGCTTCAGCAATTAATTTTCGATCGTTTGAAGTTAATTCTAGGTAACAATTTTTTTGAGGACATTGACAATACATTGGCAGGAGGTACTAATCCGTTTGTAAGCGGTGGCAATCCCATTTTAAATGGTGGAAATCCGCTTGAGCGATCGCCTTTCGATGCCTTAAGAGAAGTCCTTGGTAATAATATACCTTTTAGTAACAGTGGAAATACATCTAATGCTGGTAATCCACCGTTTAATGAGGACAATGCACCTGTTGGTAATGGTAATACAAACTTTGGTAATAATAACGCAACCATTGGTAATTTTAACTCTGATTATGGCGATGATAGCGCAACCATCGGCAATGGCAACTGGAACTTTAATAATGACAACACAACCATTGGTAATGGCAACTGGTTATTTGGAAGCGATAACACAACCCTTGGTAATGGCAACTGGTATTGGGACGATGGAAGTAATAACGCAACACTAGGAAATGGCAATTGGCACTTCGGTACTGATAACACAACCTTAGGAAATGGCAATTGGCACTTCGGCAGTGACAACGCAAGCATTGGGAACGGCAACTGGGATTTTGGTAGTAATAACACAATTATTGGGAATGGTAACTGGGTTTTTACCAGTGGAAACACAATTATTGGTAATGGTAATTGGGTAGTGGATAGCGGCAACACAACTATTGGAAACGTCAACGACACCAGCAATTTAAATTTATTTTCGCAGGGAATCAAGACTAATGTTAATAACCTAATTGACTCCCTTATAGGTAGAATAGGTCAAGATTTTCTTGTGTTAACAGAAGATTTTGATGTATCAAGTATTCAAACATTTAACCGACTCATATTGTCTTGAAGTGTTGATATGAAAGCAGGAATATATAGCCGTAGTCACACAGGTTAGGACATTTTGAAAGCATGGAAGCTAGGA
>NZ_CAWUDO010000066.1:0-48726 GCF_963920935.1 Nostoc sp. CCY 9925
GACATTTTCAGATCTGTTTTAATTTTTATTAGTAAATAAGATGCGGCCGCCCTGGCTTGTCACCTGAGTTTTCATACTCGACGCAGGGGAAATGTATCGCCAGGACAACTATCTTTATTTGGAGTCAGCTAGGGATTGAACTAAGGTACTTCCCTAAAATAAATTGCTCAAGCACAATGTGCTTTTTTCAAGGATTATTATTTTTGTGTATTACTGACTTGACTTTTGATATTCTTGATTAACCTAGTATCGTTGGTTTTAATAACTTTACAACCACAATTTGAGCTTTATAGGTGCTGAGGTAGCAGAGAATTAAATTATGTTGATCGAGTTCAATCCACTAGCAACAAGACTGGAAGATTACGCCGCGATTGCAAGGAATGCAAAAATTCGCATCAAAGCCAGAAAGCGAATCGGTACGCGCGATGATGATGGTACAGCAATTATCGAAGAATGGTGGGCTACCACTGATTTACTTGCATACCTTCCTGCATGGGATTATGAAGATAGGCAAAAGGGGCGTGATTATGCCGTAATCGCTCCACAAAGTGAATTCTATCCATCGTGGTGGTATAAGTCTTGGGAATGGCACAAAAACCAAACACAAGAGTTAACGCGAGCTAGAAGCAGCTTTGACATTCATCCTGACGATTATGCTCAACTTCTAAGCTGTTGCACTCGCCTATTGGATAAACTTAGTAAGCCTTTCTTAATTAGTCGTAGTGGCATTTTTTGGAACTGGCAAGACTTTAAAATCTAAAAACTCCATCGTTTAAAATTGGTAGATCCGGGAACGTTGATGATATGAAGCGACCTTGCAAGGTTACTCGCGGCACGAGAACACTACCTTACTTCTCTGAAATTGGGCAGGCAGCCTCTAGAATATAAAAAAGCAGCTTTGCATCTGGATGGATTTTTAAGGATGCTCTTGAGTATCAGTAATGAGCAAACACCTTAATCTGTGGTTGGAACTGAACCAACAGCAGCAAGCCACCCTCACCACCATTGACCGCGCTGACCAGTCAGTAGAGGCAGCACAAAAAAAAGTTTGGCTATCAGGTTCAACCAGAGAAAGAGCTGCTGTGTGGCGGCTGGTATCTTTTTTCAAGGCTTGTGCCTAAGCGTCAACTTGCATCGGGAGCAAAAACTTGAGTCAGCTAATGAAAGATGGCTTTCTTTCTGGCTGGTATCAGTTTTGCTATCAAAATTGTCTGTACTTGCTTATCTACCACCGTTTTGTAAATTTTTGCTATCAAGCTCGTGATATCAATTCTGAGTAACCGCCCCTGGTGAGAGATTTATTTACTTTATTCATTCTCTGATTCATCTGGTAAATCATCGTGTTCGGCAAGAGCGCCAAGAAACTCCTCGACCCCATCTAGATTAAATCCTCGTAAAACTCGTCTTGCTTCCTTAATTCCCTTTGGCGTTAAAACTACCGACTTAACTTGTTTAGGATAGCGTTGTTCTTCTATGAGTCCAGCAGTAGTCAGTAAATCTAAAACATCGAAGTCATAGCCTTTGTAGGCACGCCTACCTTGAAAACATTGTTCATTACCTAATTCATCACCTAATTCACCGTACTCATCTCCTCCAGACACATATAACAATGCAAGAGTCAGAGGCAGAGCGATCGCATTGTAACGACGGGTTTGTTCGGAGCGGATTGTCCGGTCTACTAGCTCATAACCTTGTTGCCAAACTAAACCTTTGTCAGTGTAGATATCTGTGCAAAGAATTAAGCCGAATGGCGAAGTGCATTGCGCGTAAAAGCCTTTACCTTCTGGGTCAGTGCAGAGGGTCACTGACCAATTATGGCGGGGGCGGGTTTCTCCTTTGAAGGGCTTAGTCATGAATCGATTAATTTGTCATACTTCAAGTTTATTTTTAGTTATATTCAGTTTATAGATAATTACTGACATTCGTGTGAGTTAGGAGGTTATGAGCGCCAGAATCTTCTGAGCCACCGTTTCAGGGACAGGAATCACCGATAAGCGATTTCCTTATCTGACCACCATTAGCTTCTCGGGATTATGTGAGCTTTGCATTGTAGTCTGGGAGTAGTATTAGATTCAATCTCTATTAAGTAATTTTTTTCTCTCTATTTCCATCATTTTTTCAATTTCATTAAAAGGCAATAGCAGTGTTTCTTGAATATATTCTCTAGTGTCAAGACTGACATAGCATTGGGTATTAAGACAATCTAATAACAATTTATTAGCATAGCAATAGGCTCTTAAGAGTCCCCATTGTTCTGCATTGTTTAATGGCCAATCGTAATCTATATTACGATACTTTTTATTCAACTCCTTGAGCCGATTAGCCCAAGCACCGCTATCATTTTTATACCACTGGTAATATTCGTCCCAATGCTCGTAAACTCCTTGTGGTAACTGTTCATATAACTTGACTACTTCATCAGAAAATTCTTGATTATCAATCAAATTTATAGCTGCATATAAAGCATCCTCTAATTGAAAAAAATTACTATCGTCAAATGGATGATTTTTTTTCATTTCCTCATCGTACTCTGAATATTCATAATCATCTGCTTGACAGAGAAGGATAGTTGTAAAATTCTCATTTTCAATATCTCTATTAGCGGTGCGATACAGCAACGATGCCTGAGCGCGAGCATGAGCTAGGTTAATGTCTAAAGCTAGATTTGAATCAACAAGTTCAACAGGAGCGCGAAAATTGCCCATGCCAAAGCCTGAAGCACTTCCTATATAAAAGCTTAACTGTATATTAGAGTCTAACGACTCTAATAAATGGCTCAGTTCTAGGAATTCCCATTCTTCAAAAAACGGATAGCTTGTATTATCCAATATGCAAATACCCGCAGCTAAACAAAGATAAAATGCTCTAATTGCAGCAGGGTGGTGAGAGCTAGATACTTGAATAGATTTTTGGCTAGCCCAAGCCAATAATTCCTGAATATGTCTATTGTGTGATGCTGCTATATCAATCTGAAACTTCATAGACAGCAAAAGAACATCAGCACTTTTTAACATCTCTGAGGTTAATAAGAAAACCTCGTGCCATTGTTTGTAAAAAACATACTTGCTCAAATTAAGTAGAGATGGGTCATTAAATATTTCAGGATTGGCTTTAGCTACAATTTCTTTAGCTGTAAAATATTCATGAAATGTCAAGTGAGAAAAGGAATAAATTTCTCTAGCTCTTTCTACTAATAATCCGTGTTGAGACTCAATAGATTTTAATACAGCTTCACTATCTAACATTAAAGCTTCTAGAGCATGGGGAGATTTTGGGAAATTCCTAATATAAGAAGCGATATACTTCTGCACATCCTGTTGCTTCCAGAAATACTCTCCTTTTTCAAAAGTCATCAAAGCAAGATAGCTGAGTAAATTTTCCTTATGCAGTACTGAAAGATGCTTATAGAAATCATCTCTTTTAATAGCACGTTTAGCATCCCATCTTCTTAAAAGTGTATGAGTTGCCCTTTGATATAGTTCAGTACGAGTCCTGGGAAAGTCACCAGCATCCTCAAATTCAATACATAATAAAGTCAGTAATATAGGACTCGATGCCAGTTCATAAATTGATGGATTTTCTTGTATTTGTTCTATAAATATTTTATCAAGATTAGAGTTTTTAGCTGTGAACCACTTGGTGGCAAATGACTGAATTTGTTCCTGGTCAAAATCAGCTACTTCTACCTCGGTAAATTGCTCAAATGTATATTCTTTTGCGGCTATTCTGCAAGTCAATATAAACCGATTGATAGAAAATCGTTGAGAAAAATCACGAATTTCTCTTATCACATGATTATCTGCCTGCTGTTGGACTTCATCTAAGCCATCCAGCAACAATAATACTCGTCCAGATTCAAACACTGATATCACTGCATTATTGTCAACCTTATCATCAGCTAATTGTTGACAGATGTAATCTAATAATTTAAGTTTGATATCGGTATCTGCAAACTCTTTAAGAGATAAAAATATTGGGAGATAATTACTGAATATTTGCTCTGATATACATTGAATTGCTAAATGCTTTAAAAACGTTGTTTTACCAGAGCCTGGTTTTCCCAGAACTATCATTTTCTCATATTTCTTGACTACTTCTAATCCAGGAACTCGTTTTTCAACAACTTGAGGTAATCCCAATCTATCAAAATTATTTCGGTCAAATTTTTGTGTAAGTTCATCAATACTCTTTCGCTGTCTTCCAGTGATTTTATCTAAAATATTTACAGTAGTGTAAATGTGGTTAATCTCAATGGGGTAAGTCATATCTAGTACCTTCATTATCCCACATCTTTGAATAATACTGTTTTGAGATTTTTGACGAATGTCTGCAACTAGCTTATCAATTGATTCATTATTTTGAAATTTGGGGATGTCAATAACCTCTTTACTGGCTATTTGAAGGGCTACACAAATTTTAGCAAAATTCTCTTTTTCAATAGGTTTTCGAGCAAAGAAATTATGAATAGTACTTGGAGATAGTTCAAGTAGACCTGCTAAAAATTCTTTAGTCCAGCCTTTTGATTCTAAAGCTTTTTGAGCAATTATATAGCCTACAATTGATAATTGAGATGACCGTTTAGACATAATTATCACTTTGTTTGATGAACTATTTAACTTTAACAAGTCTTTTTAGTAACTTTTTCTAAGATATCTATGAGTTGTCTCTAAGATAATTACTCTCTTTAAGGCAGTAGATACCTTTATGCGATTGCCTGCTAGTCAAATCAATCGGCAACGATGCTCAACCTTGAGAGTTGACTGGCTCTCAAAAACCCCTCAATGCTCGTCGATACTTCCCAGTGTTGGATAACGACAAATTTCAACCAGCAAAAACTAGCCAGTAGTCCCACTCACCCAATAGTTACTAAACCAAATGGAGTTTAGGTGCTTTAGGGGTATACAATGCACGCCTACATCTGTGTATACAGCGTTTACATATATATTGGAGAGATAGATTAGACATTTTATGGAAGCTGTAGCACCGTCTACACTTGTAGACGGTGTAGACATATTGGAGTCCGTCTAGAACTCTGTCGCCTCAATTATTTATTTAGGGGTCACAGTAGTCGGGTAGCCATCAAGAGGTAGTGAGAGTCACTTGGGAGCGTGCCGCATTCTCCAAAGGCAATGAAAAAAGTCATTATCGATAAACAGATATTGGGCTGGCATATTCAAGCAATCGTTCCCATCTCCAGACCCATGCAGTTTTTACTAGGATCTCTTTACCGTTGCTGAATTTGATAAATTCTCTACCTTCGTCAGAAAATACATCAACAACCAATTGATTTCGCAGATCGCGTCCCCACATTTTTTCTGAGGCATTCCACCACCGTTGCCCAGGCGAAGAGAACATCTCCCTTTCTAAATATTCATTACGCCATGCTTTAGGCTTCCAATTATCCTGTAGGGCACGAATTAATAAGGCGTTGGGAAAAATCTCTTTCTCGTGTTCACTCAGCCACAGAGCATATTCGATTGCACTTCGCAACGCATCTTCTAAATCATACGAACAACCTTCAAGTGCATCTTGGACTTCGGCATCGGCAAAATTCACACCGATAGTTATCAGCGCTCCTTCATATTTCTTAAATACCTCGTACTCAACCGATTCCTTTTCCCAAAACCACATAGTACACCCCTAACTATGTTGAACTCCATTTGTAGTAGATTAATCGTAATCCAAGAACTGGTAATTAAATCGCTACGCATTTTGAGAATCAAGAAATGCCTTCTAAATCCCAATCACGTTATCCAGAAAACTGGTCAGATATCGCTCTTGATGTTAAACAACATGTGGGCTGGCGTTGTTTTAAATGTCGGTTGCAGTGCATTCGCCCCCTTGATGATACCAAAAAACTTACTCGTTCCCTTAAAATGGAGCAAATGCAACCATATACTGAAGAAATGGTTGAGTTAGATAAACAGTAGTAAATTATGTCAACAATCCAACGCTTATCAAACGGATTAAACCTAATTGTTAAGTACGATGAATCAGCCAATGTTGGTATTGGCTCAGAGATAAACGAGCCGGGTATCATTTATGTAGAAGATAAATCTTTGAAAACTTATACTAATATGTCAGAGCTTGAACGTTATAATATGAATTCTTGGGGTTGGAAATGGGATAATGGATTGTGGATAATAGACTTAGATTAAGGTATTACTGGACAATAGGAATAAACAGTAAATTTTAAGTTAGCTTGCGGTTATTTTTAAGAGAGCATAGATGCAAAGTTTTATGTCATTATTGGCGCTCAAGTACGAAATTACATTGCCTCTTGCTCTGTTTATGGTTTAAAAATTTTCTCATTTTTTAGTTCAAAGCACAGTTACACAACTTGAAGGTATGTTGAAGTAAAACTTAGGAAAGAAGTGTAGAGAAAAATATGAGCGATCGCTTAATGGAAAAGCTGTTTAATGAGGCGCGCTCAAACAAAGAGAAGACGAATTCAAAGCATTATTTAATATTGAACTAGTAGAATATGTTGACTCGAAGAGAGGATTTAACTTTTCTCTATTTATCCGCGACTTTTTGAGCGAAGCTAAATTGCCATATAGCAGTGCTGTTCAGCAAAAATATGGAGAGCGAGCAGCGAATTTGATTGGGGAATTAATTTGTATTTGAAAGCCAGATTTTTTCTCAATTAAACTGAAGCATAAATAATGCTAATCGCTCTCACTAGTATTGTTGTATCGAATATCACATCCTTAGTTCTTCCTTTGGACAAGATAGCCTTGGCGGTAATCACTCTTCTTTAATTTGGAAGCTTGACGTGCAGACCACTGACGCATAGGAGTAACTTTTTCTACATGAAGTAGCTTCTGGCGATAAGTATCATTGCCCGTCAGTTGGGCGATCGCACCAGCAATAAATCGAGCGCAGCGTTCTGGTTGAGACGAGACTTGTTCCTCTGCAAACCGAATGACAAGCCAGTTTGCATCGACAAAACACTTGTTTCGGTAATCATCCTCGCCAATACAGTGGGTAGGCTTAAGAGTTGCAAACGAAATTGGCTCATCAACCTCCAAATCTATGTGTAAGCCAGTATTTGGTTCAATAATCAGAAAATCAGCTGTAAATGGTAGTCGATGCCCTGGTGGAAGCATCACCTGCTGGGGAGAAACAATTTCACCAAAATAGTGTTTGAGAACATTTTCAAACAGCCCCTCACTTGCCCCAATTGGTGCATCTCCCTGTCCAGAAGGAAAAACTAAAGGGGTAAACTGTTTTTTTTCTTTAACTAACTCTGGGATAACAACAATTGGATATTCTGGTGTCTTTGCCATACTTGCACTAACTCTTCATACTGCAATTATCTAAATTCACAACGCGATTACACAATCAACAAAATACTGAAAATCAACCAACTTTTTTCTAATTTATGGACGCAAGAATTAGAAAATTATCAGTTCTCGTACAGCATTCCTTCTGGATAAGATTACTTCTGAGTACGCTACAAGCAATTAAGATGAAGTCTAGCTTTGACTATCTAGAAGACCTTCTTGCGGACAACTATCCAATCATCGCCTGCGAATCTCCCCTCCAAGAACGTCACCGCCTCCTCACCCGGATCACTACTTACTGTCAGCAAGCTGGCAAAAAAGCCTACATATGGAATCTCAGCGAGGACAGTATTAAAGAACTAGTAGTCAGCGCCGAAGAAAATCTGGTTCTTCGAGAGTTTGACGGCTATAAACCTTCCATAAAACAAAATAAAGAAGACTATTTTCAAGTACTCAATTTCTGGAAGGTTTATTCTGGCACTGGAATATTAATCGTAGAGAATATCTTCCCTTGGATAAAAGAAAATACACCTAAAGAAACCGATTTTATTATATCGGAATGGATTAAGTCGTCGCTAGTTAACCTCAAGTTTTATACAAAAGATAGTGGTAAAACTACTATATTACTAGGAGCCAACGCTGAGATAGCAAGCGAAATAGCGGCAGAAATTCCCCTATGGAGTCAAGAACTACCAGACGCACAAGAAATTATTGATAGTTTAATTAAAAGCAAAAATTTTTATTTCACATATACGGAACAAGACTATTTAGAAATTGCTAACGCTAGTGCTGGTTTGTATATTTCTGATATTATGTATTGTCTAAACGATATTAGAAAAAATCATGATTTAGGAAATTCCAGTGAGATAGCCAAGCTTCTGCTATCAAAAAAAATTCAACTGCTCAACCGCTTGTATGACATCGAATTCTTACCTCCGCCAAAAGTCCAGCTTGGTGGGTTGGAACTCATGCAGCAGTCATTCAAAAAGTTCAAGCGATTGCTTACCCCGCGTGCCAAACAATATAATCTGCGTGTACCCAAAGGGATTATGCTTGTGGGGCCACCGGGGACGGGAAAATCACACTCAGCAAAAGCCTGTTCCCAGAATATGGGTATTCCCCTGATCATGGTCGATTGGGGCAACTTTAGAAGTTTTGGCAACCAAGCAGAAATTAAACTCAAACGCTTGTTGCGACTGGCAGATAGGCTCAACCAAGTAATTTTGTACTTTGACGACTTTGATAAAGGCTTCGCCGGGGAGGATGACCTCGCCAAACGGCTTGCTGGCCAGCTGCTGACGTGGATGCAAGAGCGCACGTCAGATGTACTGGTCATCGCCTCAGTCAACCGAATGGAATGGCTGCCACCCGAACTCACCCGTGCTGGACGGTTTGACTATTTATTTAAGGTAGACCTGCCCAATAATGGAGAAAGATATAGTATCTTCAAACTGCACGCTGCCCGATTTGACGAACGTTTTCGCAATGGCGGCGACCCCTGGAGCGAGGAACAGTGGCGCAGAATTCTTAAAGCCACCAATCGGTGTGTAGGTGCAGAAATCCAGACAATTGTAGAACGCGCCGCTAGTACCATATTCTGCGAAACAGTAATAGAAGATACCTACGCATCAAGCAAACTCCCCGCACTCGAACTAACAGTCGAAGCATTGCTAGAAGAACGCCGCCAGATTAACCCGCTTGCTATCCGCGAAGCCGATAAAGTCGAGTCGATGCGTAACAAAGCTGACCAACAAGCTTTACCTAGTAGTCCCCTCGATGAAAGCAAGTTTGCTGTTGGTAACATCGAGATTTTTAGCTAATGAAAGGAGCCAGAATACAGAATTCAGGAGTCAGAAGAACTCCAGCCATAAAGGAAGGAGTTTCGCGCTGGTGGTTAAAAACTAAAAACTTTTTTGTTTTGCTTAACAACTCTGATGAGGCTTTAAACCAACAGTTAAGAGTCATTCGTACAAAGTCCTCAAGCCTTACGCAAGCTTTCTCCTGAATTCTGACCGGAGGCAGAGCTTCTCCGGCTCCGCTCCTGAGTTCTGACTACTTCTTTGTAAACATCATAAATCAATTCAAAGTTTCACCATGTTTGAACGAAAGCAAATGTAGCCAAAACATTTCAAAAGTTCATAATGCCTGCCATTTCTAACCACTCTACTTTATTTATCTAAGATTATGGAAGTTACAAGACAAACCGCTCAAACCAACATTCAAACTAAACAAGCACAAAATCCAGAAAAAAGCCTGTTTTTCAAAATTCTCAATATCGTTGGGCCGATTGCTGGTTTTACTGCTGCTCTCTCACCCCTACCACTATACTTTTGGACTCGCCAGCCCCAGTATCTACCTATTGGTGCAACCTTTACCAGTAATAATCAGACAGTTCAACTCGAACTAGCAGACGATAGAAAAGAATATGCCCACGGACTCAAATTTCGTGACTCTATTCCCGAAAATCACGGAATGCTATTTGTCCTCAACAAACCTGAAAAAATTAAACTTTGGATGCAGGATACGTATATTCCTTTAGATATGATATTTCTCCAAGATGGAGTTATTAAATCAATCGTAGAGGCGGCTCCCCCCTGCAAAACAAAAATCTGTCCTAAGTACGATTCCATCTATCCTGTTAACCAAGTTATCGAACTACCTGCTAACAGTACCAAAACCCTCAACCTCAAAGTAGGTAAGAAGCTCCATCTCGACTTCAACCCAAATCAAACGCAGAATTAGTTGACGGACAATTTATTTCACTGGGTAAATTAACGGTAAGCCACCGTAATTACACTACCTCACATATCAATTACTGACCCCCGATATAGACTATATCGGGGGTCAAACATTATGAAATATACCACTGATTTAAATGTTGAAAGTTGTCAATTCAATTATTCTAATTTTTTACTAATGATTTACTGAAAATCATAGTGTTTAAAAATGGAAAATTCTTAGATGCTTTTACGGATATTAGTCTCATAAAATAGGTTTACAAGCGAGAAGTTGGAGCAGAGATTTACTCCAATCCAAACTATGTACTAGGGGCAGACTCCGCCAACGGAATAAAGCAGTAATTCAGGCGTAATTACCCCTACAAAGTTTCATCCAGTAATTTCCGAAATCATCTACTTTTTTTATGAGAACAGACTACGAATCTAATTTTAGCAACGACCGCATTCCTTCCTACGAAGAATACGGATACCCCGCTCCCACCCGTCGCCGTCGCAACTGGAAAGAAAACGCCAGCATCGCCGGACTAATGGCAGTTGGTACTGGCTTGATGATTGCAGATATCTCCATTCATCACATGGTAATGGCATCGCTGGCCTTTGGAACTGGTATTGTAGCGTTACTACCCAAGGAAGCAAACTTGCTACTTTCCAACTTCGAGAAATGGCAGCGCAAGTATGGCATCAATATCTATACCGTCTTGTTCTGCTTAGTAGGTGTAGTATTTATGTTGGATATCGCCGCTGCACCTGCAAACGCCCAGTTCATGCAAAACGCAGAGGACTTCTTTACCGAATACTTTGAAGGTATTGACGAAACAATCATTCGATACGTATTCGCAGTACTGCGCGGTTTGTTCCTAATTTACCTCGGAATTGGTCTTATCCGCGTCGTTCAAGCAGCCCGCAATGACGAAGATTGGCAAACAATTGCCCGTACACCAATTATCGTTGCCCTCACAGTTGTAGTCGGAGACTTGCTTGCAGGACTGGTAACAGGCTGAGGAGCCACTCGTCAAAAAAGCCATCACGAGTGGCACTTTGAAGTGTGCCACTCATCAAGATTTCAAAAGCTGACTTTTGCCTTTCGTAATAATGACAAGAGTTCGGGAATTTCGTACTGTCAACCGCGTATTAGGAGACCAACCACGCCTCGGGCCATTCCCCGCCGACCAAATTGTTCCCTGGAGTGCGATCGCTCTGATCTCCTACATGGTAGTCAAGGGTTTTATGCAAGCTTCCTGGCTTGCAACCGGAATTGTAACCGCCTGGGGATGGGCAACCTGGTGGACAGTAAGTTCCAACAAAGCTTTTTTTGGTAAGTTTGTCGGCACGCCCCGCATCACCCGTGGTTACAAACCATTTGTCTCCCTCGTTAATCCTCTACAACCTCAACCCAAGAAGAAGCGCCAGCTGAAAAAACGCAGATAAAGCTTCTCAATTAATACCAGCGAACAAAAATATAGGCTATGAGTTCGACCGCCTCAACAAAAATAAAGCACAAAATTGGTAAAAAATCCCTTGATACCGAACAATTAGGTGTTGTCAAAAACCTGACACCGTTTGAGGATATTACCCATTTAGCCGGGATTGCAAGTATCTCGCTTGCTGGTCGTAGAGATATCGGCGCACTCATCCTCCAGAAAAAAGAAGATATTCAAATTAAGTTTTGCTTCGACGTACAAGGAGTCCACCCGTCTTTACCAGAAGAACAGATTCTCCCCATTTTTGAAAATATTGAAGGCGGACTCAAAGAACTTCCCGAACGCGAAACCTTAACAATTCATCTTGGTTCGTTCACTGATGATTTTCTCCGGCAGCAGGAATTAAAAAAGATAGAGGATAAATGCGATTTAGAGCAATTAACTTTATTAGTGCGATCGGAACGTCTGCGAGCAAGAGAACTCACCGAAGCGGGAACCCGTAAAAACAAGTTCTTACGCTTCTGGTGTACCTATAGTGTCCTGGCTTCTGAAGACAGTCGCTCAAATGATGCAATTGAAAAAACTATCAAACAATTGCAAAATGCCTGGTTTCAATTTACTGGACAAATTCACGGTGTGCGGCAAGAGCGAATCGAAACAATCTTACGGGATAGTTTTACCTCTGGGTTTCAACGGTGGGAACAACTTTTTACAAACTCGATGGGGCTGTCAGTGCGAGCAGTCACAAGTGAGGAAGTATGGTCGATTCTTTGGAGTCAGTTTAACCGTAGCGACGCACCCAAAGTTCCCAATCCCCTCATATTAGATGAAGAGGGGCTTCGAGAAATTCAAACCAGCGATTTCCATATTCGCCACCTGATGCTGGAGAACGAAAAATCTGTCCCCTTTCTCGATCGCAGCTGGGTAAGACTGCAAGACAAGTATATCGGCATTCTTCAGTTTAGCGAAAAGCCCCAAGGGTGGGTAGACGAATACGCCCAGCTTCGATACCTGTGGGAGGTAATATCCAAAGAAAAAATCTCCGACACTGAGATTATCTGCCAGCTATCTAAAGCTAACCAGGGACTTGCCAAAACTGCCCTTCAACGAATTACTAAACAGTCAATTACCTCCAGCGCCATGTCTTCCGAGAAGGGATCAATTGACGTAAAAGCCAATATGAACATTGAGGAGGCAGTTAAGGCACAAGAAACTATCCTCAGAGGCAGTTTGCCCATCCACACTGCTGTTGTTTTTTGTGTTCATCGTCACAGTCGTCAAAAACTTGATGAGGCTTGCCAATACCTTTCTAGCTGTTTCTTACGACCTGCCGTAGTTGATAGAGAAATCGAGTATGCCTGGAAAACATGGTTACAATGTGTACCTGTTGTTTGGGAAAATCTACTTACAAGACCCTTTAACCGTCGCCTCCCCTATTTCTCATCAGAAGTTCCCGGACTCATGCCGATAGTTAGAACGGCTACGGGAGATAAATCCGGGTTTGAGCTAATTGCTGAAGAGGGAGGAACCCCAGTACATCTCGACTTGTACAAGCAGCACAAAAATCTCGCTATTTTCGGTACTACCCGTGCAGGTAAATCTGTCTTAGTAGCAGGTCTATTAACACCTGCCTTGGCTCAAGACATTCCCGTAATTGCACTTGATTATCCCAAACCCGATGGTACTAGCACGTTTACCGACTATACCAAATTTATGGGAGAAGAAGGGGCATATTTCGATATTAGTAAAGAATCGAACAATCTATTTGAATTACCTGATTTAAGGGGGTATGAGCCGGAAGTTATTAAGGAGAGGATGACCGATTTCAAGGAATTCTTGAAATCAACATTAATGATAATGGTACTTGGGACAAATCCTGTCGGGGTAAGTCCGACAATGATATCAAATATCGAGAGTATCATTACAATCACAATTGAAACTTTTTACAACGATGAAGATATAAAGCTCCGGTATAAGCTAGCACTAGAAAATGGATTAGGAACACCTGAATGGGCAGATATTCCCACACTTAAGGATTTTTATAATTATTGTTCGCCTGGGTTTATCAAACTCGATTCAATCACTAATAATAGTAAAGAAATTCTTGATGCTCTTGACCAAATCAGATTGCGATTAAAGTTCTGGTTAAACTCACGAGTTGGACAATCAATCGCCAATCCATCTAGCTTTAAAACTGATGCCCGACTACTGGTATTCGCATTGCGATCGCTTGGGAGTGAAGCTGATGCAGCAGTCCTTGCCCTTAGCGCCTATTCCGCAGCATTACGTAGAGCTTTATCATCTAAAGTATCAATATTTTTCTTAGATGAAGCGCCGATTTTATTTAGTTTTGACAGCATAGCCGAGCTAATTGGTAGACTCTGCGCCAACGGTGCGAAAGCAGGTATACGTGTAATTTTATCTGCCCAAGAACCAGAAAGTATTTTCCAAAGTAAGTCTGCCTCCAAAATATTTGCTAACATCACTACCCGCCTTATCGGTCGGATTCAAACATCAGCTGTTGACCCATTTGTTAACAGGTTTAAATACCCTTATGAAATCATCTCGCGCAATAGTACCGAAGCATTCTTCCCAAAACGCGAAAGTATCTACTCACAGTGGTTACTTGACGATAATGGCAAGCTTACCTTCTGTAGGTATTACCCTGCTTATTGTTTACTTGCAGCAGTAGCAAATAACCCGAACGAGCAAGAATTACGCACTCTCTTCCTCAATAAATATGTCGATAATCCAATGCTCGGTATGGTGAGATTTTCAGAAAGCTACATACAGATGCTTCGAGGAGATGAGTTAAGCCAAGAAGCACAACAATTACTGGATAACAATAACAATAACAATAACAATAAGCAATTAAAGCCAGCATAAATTATATAAAAAAAACTAACAAATAATCTGGACTGGGAAAAAGAAGAATCAATAAATCATAAAAAAGTGGCTTAAGTTTAATTGCCACATTGGTTATTTTATCCACAAAAAGTATGAAGCAAAAGTTCAAGTTTACTAAGAAAGGGATAATAATCGGGTCAATCATTGGTCTGGTTACTTTACTCGGTACAGCACCCAGTTATGCCTTTTCAATTGACGATTTTTTCAAGGTTTTAGGCAAATTCAATAACTATTTTGAGGAAACCAAAAACGAACTCACCGCAGCAGCTAATGAATGGGGTGGGATGAAAGGCGAAGCTAAAACTGCTATTCAGACTGGCAGTATGGATATGCCAGACCCAGTAAATTCAGCCGAAAAGCTCAAAGAGCAACTCAAGGAAAAGGGTAACTGGAATGAAAGTAACACAGTTGAAGGTGCTGTAGGTGCAGCTAACGAACTGGAGAGAGAAACCACCCGCGCTACGATCGCCAGCGTCTTAGGGGAAGTCGGACAGGAACGTACCAAAAATGAAATAGAAGCAACTGAACAAACTGTAGCCGAGGCCAAAGAACTCGCGGAATCTGCACAGGCAATGGATGCTTCACAAAACATCCTCAAGGTAATTGCTGCCCAAAACTCGCAAATTGTCTCAATGTTGGGGCAATCCCGCACCGACGGACTGCAAGCACGACACGATGTCCAGCAAACTAACCTGATGCTATCTCAACTTGCCGAACAAGGGGCAAGCGATCGCCGCCGTCAAAACCTGATGATGGACGGTATCAGCGCCCAGTACATCGAAATCAGCGGGTTTAGCAGTCTCAAAACTACAGCAGGTGAATAATTCACCCTAATCAATTGGTCATCTCAATTGCAGAGATGACCAAACCTTCACGCTGTTAACCAAGTGCTATGTTAGAACACCTCATAATTGCAACCGACCCATTTTTTGGACAAGACATTTTAGAAAATGCCGCCGCTGGAGCGCAACTAGTAGCTGAAGGTTTCAATGAACTTTGGCAAGAAACCCTCAACGGTAGCTTGTATGGCTCGATGTGCAAAGTTGGTCAGTTTTTTGCGATCGCCACACTTACCCTTTTTATGGTTGAGTTAGGTAAAAACTGGATAAATCAAGAGGATATGAAAGCTCTCTCCAGTTGGATATGGCCCATCCTGGTTATCGGGCTACTAGCTAACAATGGCACTTTACTCAGAAGTGGAACACTCGCCATACGAGGATATATTAATACTGTCAATAATGACATTCTTGAGTTTACTGCTGCCGGAGCAAACCTAGAAGTAGCATTCAATCGAGCAGTCGGCAATATTGCCCTCCAGCAGCAAGTAGGGGCGGCAATGGAAAGATGCCGCTCAATCCCTGGTAACACGCAAGATTCAATCACCTGCTTGCAAGAAGCAGAAGCAGAACTCAAAACCTCTGCGCCCGATCTATTTAAAGGAGAAGCCCCCGATAGCGGTAGTTGGGAATTTAACCCACTTCAGGCTTTATCTGATGCCAAAGATGCGCTCAACGACCTCTCCCCCGGTCAAATTGCTGAAAAAATTGGTAATTCTATCACCAGCACAATCGGTTCAATGATTACCGGATTTGTCGCAGTCATCCTCCTCGCCCTAAATAACGCTTACCAGTGGGGTATCGAATTCACGATGCTTTTAACTGCCCTGCTTGGCCCATTGGCAATAGGCGGTTCACTACTCCCCTTTGGCGCGAAACCTATTTTCGCTTGGCTAACTGGTTATTTCACCGTTGGAATGGCAAAACTTTGCTTCAACATGATTATTGGTTTGTGCGGACAACTTATTGCTAATTCCGAACAAAACCAACCGATGATATTTCTCCTTTTTGTTGGGTTGGTTTCTCCTATCCTTTCATCTGCATTAGCCGCAGGTGGTGGAATAGCTGTTTGGACAGGATTAGGTAAAACAGTAGCATTTGGCTCTGAAATTGCAGCAGGAATCGCTACTGGTGGAGCAAGTACAACTGCTACGGTTGCTGTCAATGCCACCAAATTTGTTAGTTCCAAAATTAAAGTTAAAAAGTAATTAGTCAGAAGTCAGAATTCAGGAGTCAGCTAAGACATTTCAATATTTGATAGTTTGGCAAAAAGCACATCAGTTTGTTTTATTAGTATATCAATTTACTAGTAAGTTTCCTAAATCGTAAATATATGCTTAAACCTAAGTCTAAATCTCAACCATCCCGCCTTCTCAGTTACGGTCAATCTACCTCTACACCTATTGCAATGGCAATCACCATAACAGCAGGAGGAACTATCTTATCTATCCTATTGCAAATCGTAAATATTGGTATGATTTCTAGTACAAATCGTCATGTCAAAGGTATGACGGTTGTTCAACTCCAAGATGGCTCTATTTCACCTGGTAAATTTGCTGCTCCCAACGAACGCGAAGACGAAACTATCAAACGCTTTATCTCAGATAGCATGATTAAAATGTTCGGTTGGAACGGAATAATCGAAGCAACAGAGAATGGCGAAAACGTTACCAAACCTGATAAAGGAATAGATGTTCAAACAACAAAAAATAGTAGAAAAAGAATTCCGACTAGAGCTTGGGAAGCTGCATTTGCACTATCTGAAAATCAAGATTTTCGGGCAAACTTCCTCAAAAAATTAGCAGAAATTGTCCCAAATGGTGTATTTAACGGTGAAGTTCAAGTCTCACTCGTCACCCGCCATATCTCTGAACCCAGAAAAATCAAGGATGGAAAGTGGGAGGTTGATTATATCGGTACGCTTGTAAGCTTTGATAGAAATGAAAACCAAGGCAAAGGAATCGCCTTTAACAAAACAATTACTGTCGAAGCTATCGATACTCCCAAGTTACCAGCCAAGCCAACTGAACTTGATAAAAAAATTTATTTAGTACGAGAGCCAGGTTTAGAAATTACTCAAATTGTTGATTATAATCTCGGCAAAAAAGAAAATAATTAGTAATTAAACACCAAAATATGTTACAGCTACAAGATGAGACTTCAAATAAGCATAAATTATCTTCCGTAGATAGTCTTTTACCAATTGAGAGTAAAGATATAAAACCTGTAGAAGATGAACTGGAAGGTTCACAATATGAGGTGGCTGAAGAAGATGATCTGGAAGTAGAAGACCCCGCATTAATACAAACTAAACACGATTTTGTCACATCTCCCTGGTCAAGATTAGGAATTATTGGTGGTGCATTCGGTGCTGGGTTCCTAGTTATATTTGTTGTCCTCAACGGCATGATGAATGGGGGTGGTAAAAATGCCAAAAAACCAGAAGTAACCCCTACCCTTACTCCCACGGTTGCCGCATCTGAGAAAAAAGATGGGGATGTTTATGCCAAGCTTGCCCTTGCCAAGCAACAGGAAGAACTTGATGCACTAAATGGTAAAGGCAAGACGGAAGACAAAGAAGAGAAAAAGGAAGGTACTGAAGAAGAACAATCTAAAAATAAAGAGAAAACACGCCCTACTCGACAACGAAGGGTAGTCGCTCAAGAAACTCCCCCTACTTCTAGAAGACGTGTATACCGAGAAGAAGCACCCGAAACTGTTAGACCAAGACGTAGAGAAGTCGCCTCACAGCCAATACAACCCCTGCGTCCTAGCGCTCCTCTGCCAAAATTTGCCAAACAAATAGTTGCCAGCAACCAGAGTGTCGCTAAAGACCCAATAGCCGAACTCGAACGCCTGCGTAGCCTGGGTTCGGTTGGTCGGGTTGATTATATGTTAGCCAGTACCACTGTAAGTGAACCTACAAGCACAACAGCAGAAGAAGTTACAGCTAAAACTGAAGAAACATTACGCCCAGCAGAACAAAATACCCGTCGCCGCCGTAACCGCCGCAGCGAGAATACCGAAACAGTTACCAACACTCCTAACCAAATTGAAGAACTGCGCCCGCGCTGGGAACCTGTAACCACAAACGACAGTACTCCAGAGTATAGCAATACTGGTGACGAAGAGAACAATCAAGCCGTACCAGTTATTTATAGCTTCTTGGTAGAAAAACCACAAACTAGCTCAGAACTTGGCAGTAGCAAAGAAAAAATCTTAGAATCCAGTTTTGCTGGTAATAAAGAAAACAATCTCCCTCAGCAAGTCGAACGAGTTGCAAATAACTACCTGCCAGAAGAAGCACAGATACTTCAAGAAACACAACCGCAGTATCTAGTTGTCGGTTCGTTTGCAAGTGCAACCCTCGTAACTCCGCTCGTGATGCCCCAAATCAGCAATAACGGTCGTTCTCAGGAGCAGACAAATACGTTACGGTTTGTCGCCCAGTTGAACGAGCCGCTTTACAGCAATACTGGGGAAATAGCCATTCCAGCAGGAACGCAGGTAACTATCGCCATGATTTCGGTTGATAGCACATCAGGCGTGCGTGCCGAAGTCACCGCTATTCTCAAAGACGGAACTGAATACCCCCTATCACCCGGAACGATATCAGTCCTGGGAGAAGCAGGTTCCCCCCTAACCGCCAGACCCTACGACGACAAGGGATCTGAAATAGCCAAATACGATACCACTTTAGGAACAATAGCTGGTCTTGCCAAGGTAGGGGAAATTATCAACCAGCCGGATGAAGAAGTCACAGAAGATTTGCCTTTAGGTGGGACAAGAACCCGCAGCCGCAATAACAACCGCAACTTGGGAGCTGCCTTCCTTGAAGGTGCCTTTGGCAAACTTGGCGAAACAGTCAGCAAACGGACAGAACGTGCCACCGACGAAATCAACCGCCGTCCCAATGTCTGGTATGTGCCTAAAGACACCAAAATTACAATCAAAGTCGATAGGTCAATTAAGCTGTGAAATTCAGATATATAGCCAGCTTTAGTTTAATGATGCCCTGCGCGATCGCCTTTGGCGGGTGCCTCACCATTGCCTCCGTGCTTGCACCAAATCAACTTGTACTGGCAAATACTATCCGTCAAGTTGCAGCGTCCCAGGTGTCAGGGGAGAATGCCCAATTGCAGACAGTTAAGGTCTGGCCTGGACATGGGGTATCAATATCGTTCTACAACACCAGAGAAGTCATCAAGAAAATCTGGCTGGATGACCCATCTAGGTTTGTTTTTGATGTAGACGGATGTCTTGAAGGCTTGGGTAAGTGTTCTGGAAGCAGCACGGGTGCTGGACTAATTCACATTCGCCGCATCGAGACAGTCAAAATCCCCGGTTTACCACAAGCTTCTTACGGGGCGCACATGACGGTGATTACCGAATCTGGGTCAACAAGGAAAAGCTATCACTTTCGGGTTGTAGCGGGCAGTGGCACACCAGAGTACAGCCAAATTGAAATTATTGGCGATACTCCCAGCAAACCTGAAGAAGTAAAACCAAAGGTCAGTTACACCGCATTATCTGATAGCAGACATATCGCTAAAGGAATGCAAGTTGCCTTAAAAAACCAGTGGGTTACTACAGATAGCAAACTTTGGAAGCGTCTGAACCAACTTGTGGAGTTGCGATCGCAAGGAGAGGAACTTGTTGTCGCCGCCAGCACCACCGGAGTATCAATGCAGTTGGTTGAAAAACTCATGGTGCTAGGTGGAAAGCGCTTCTTAGAAATACCGCCACAGCGCAATAACCCTCTAATAACACCAAATACAGGTAAAACAAACTTTCTCTTGAATCAATAATTTTTAAATAACCAGTGATGTATAACGAAAATTTGACCTCCAACAACCAAATTTTAGATATCACAGCAGAGGTAACTGCGATGCCTTCTCTACGAGACGCTCCGCGAACGGCGGGCGTAGCCATCGTACCAGTGAGCGATGCAAGTCAGGAAACTACTCACAACAAAACCAACCGAGCGCTTGAGTATCGGATGGAAAAATTTAATAACTTACGCTACCTGATGGTAGCAGGACTTATTGCAGGACTTGCCCTACATGGGTTAATCCGGTTTGGAAGTAGCTACAATATCGGCAGTCTCCTATTCGGAGAGAAAGCAGTAGCTCTAACAGTTCCATCGAAGTATTCAAATTTGAACACTTCGATAGATAAAACAAAACAAACCAAACAGCCACAGCCCGTCGCAACTAAATACGTCAACGGCGCACCTACTCCTGACTGGAGCAGTATCACGTTCAAAAATATGAAATTTGGTGGTGCTGGCAGCGTCGAATTCCCTAATATCAAAAACCCTGGTATGAAGGAGACACGCACCTGGAGTACCGGACAAAGCCTTGCCGAAGTCATGGAACTGGGCGATTTTGAAGCAACTGAGTTCAATATTGAAGATTTTACGCTTGAAGATATCGCCAGCATCACAGGAATTAACCTCAAAAATCTCAACCTGTCAGATTTTGAGACACTAGAGTGGCAAACACTCGAAGACCTCGCCGAAGCAATTCCCAAGCTTGAAGATTCAGAAGTCGGAGCCATCCCACCAATTAAAGAACTAGTGACCAAAGTTACAGGCAGCACCGCAAGCTACCAAACTGTTGGTGAAGTGCTAGACAATTATCCCAAACTGGGAGAAGTGGAACTTGGTGAGTATGTCAAACTCGATAAGTATAAACTAACCAGCATCCCCGGTATTCAGGATGCACAGCTAAAGGACTTTACTAACTGGCAAAACACAACAATTAGTAAGGTTCCGGGATTGGCTGATGTTCCATTTGACCAGTTCCCCAGTGTTCCCATCCCCGATGTTAGCTTTATCGGCAAAGTAGACTTACCCCTCGGTTCGCTTGAAAGCGGACGCTGGAAGTCAATAAGCGGTAGCTATCAAGCTGGATTTAATGTCCCGTGTGAGAAAAAGTGCGGTCACATCGAAGTTTCGGGTAGTGAGACTATCGTTGGCGCACAATGGATGTCTGGTAAAGACCAAAACGTTAAAGGCGGATTCGGCATCTTGGGCAGCCTCAACGGTGGGAAAGAACCCACAGGTCGTCATCCCTTTGGAAAATCATTTAAACAAGTCATCTGGGATATTAACGAAGCTGACGGCAGTATCACCACCGCGATGTTCTTCCGTATTTGCAAGCGGGGTTGGGTTGACTTGGGCTGCTCGCCCTACTTCATTGGCCCTGTTCCCTTCTTCACCTACCGCGAGATAGACCCGATTATTCTTGGTACACCTCTCACAGTCCCTAAAAAGTAAAAAGGCAATCATAGAAGAATTTATCCTTTTTAATTTTTGACTTGGAGAGGACATACCAGATATCTAATGAAGAAATATGCAACTTCACTTCATCGCATATTTCTTCGATTTCCTCATTGCAAAATTAGCACAGATTAATATGAATAATTATCTGTTTGTAACTGCTAAAACTAAGACAGTTAAAGAAGTAAAAGCTACTCATAAAAATAGCAATCCTGACTTTAGTAAATATACAGATAAGCTCATGTCACCTCAAGGTTTGGCACTTGCAGGTGGAATTGGCTTATTGTTGCTTTTACAGCTTTTTAGTAATGGTAAAAAAGGCAAGCTTGCTACTAGCTATTGGGGCGGAGCAAAGGAAACCGCCCAAGCTAAGAAAAAAGCCCTCAAGCAAATCGTCGCTCCTAAATGTGATAGTGCCAGTTTATATATTGGAATACACAAATACAAGGGTCAAAAATCACCCAAGGGGAGTGGGGGAGTACCAGTTTATGTCCCCGATGTCCAACGCGGAACTGCTGTAATTGGCGCACCTGGTAGCGGTAAATCATTCTCGGCTATCAACCCGATGATTTACTCAGCAATTGACCAAGGTTTTGGTATCGTACTATACGACTTCAAGTATGCAAGTCTTGCCAAAATCGCCAGTTATGCCAAATCAAAGGGGTATGACGTACACATCTTCGCACCGGGATTTCCCGAATCAGAGGTATGTAACCCAATCGATTTCTTGCGCGATTCCTCTGATGCTGAAACCGCACGGCAGTTAGCTACAGTAATTAACAAGAACTTCCGCCTGTTGGGTAATGCGTCTGAGGATGCATTCTTTGGCCCTGCGGGCGATCAGTTAACGCAGGCTATCTTAATGTTAACCAAAGAGTTTGGCGATCGCGCTGATATTATGACGGCTGCGGCAATACTTTCCAGTGAGAAGATGGTCGAACGCTTGATGGCAGCAGCACTAAACCCCTGGATTAAGATAGCTTTTGGTCAATTATTTAGTTCGGCAGGCTCCGAAAAAACCGTGGCGGGTATCGCTGGTAGCGCTTCATTGATGTTCACCCGGTTCATGGCAAGGGGTACATTGGGATGCTTTGTCGGTAAAACAACCCTTCCCCTGGAGGTAAAACGCAAACAGATGATTATCTTCGGGTTAGACCGCGAACGCCGCGATGCTGTCAGCCCCCTGATGACCAGTATTCTCCACATGGTAGTTTCCCGCAGTATCGCCAAAAAACGAAAGGAAGATGGCCCATTAGTAGTGTGTCTTGACGAGTTGCCAAGTATCTTCCTTCCAGATTTATTTAAATGGCTTAACGAATCTCGTTCCGAAGGATTCTGCGGTATCCTGGGTTGGCAAAATATGGGTCAGCTAGAAAAGATTTATGGTAGGGAAATCTCTAAAGCCATCCTCGGTGCGTGCGGCACAAAATTTGTTTTTAATCCTGGTGAAGAAGAATCTGCTAGATTATTTTCTGCATATTTAGGTGAAGAGGAAATTAAATATAAACAAAAATCTCGCTCAACTGGAGGGGGTAGGGCTAGCACATCTATCAGCGAACAAGAACGGACTCGGAAGCTGTTCGAGCCTGCCCAATTCCTCAAATTACCACCGGGGAAATGTCTATTTATCAACCCAGCTTATAGTAATAAAAATGAGGGTTCAGTACCAATATTAAAAAATATCAAAATCCCGAAATATATTATCGGACTCGAACAAGAAAACGATACTAAGTGGGATAAACTCATCAAAGAGCTTGCTAGGAAAAGTACCCAGAAAAAACCCACACAGGAAGATTTAGATTTACGAGTCAAGGAAGTAGATCGGAAGTTTCCTATCCCACAAGCACCCGTACAAGCAGGCAATGCACCGTTGCCTGTTGATGCATACAAGAGCTTTTTCTAAAAATGATACAATGTAGCGTCAAAGACGAAAATATCACTCAGACAAAAATAATTAAGCTAATAAATAATTATCACCAAAAAGGTCAATTAATTAGTTCACATCAAGTAAATAGCAAGAATGCACATTCAATTATTAGCTCTTTTGAGGAACAGTTTATCCTCCGACCAAGAGTGAAACTTCATGGGCTACATAGACAGATTGTAATCGATAAAATCGAAATTGAAATAAATGCTAACAACTATGGTGAATTAATCAAACATCATGTAAATTTAATTGGTTTTGAACAACAACAATATGTTGCATATCTACTTCCTTATCAAAGAGTAAACATACATATTATTTTCAACCGTGCCACAGGAAGCCAAGGAAACTTAATTGACATTAGTTTCCCTAAATATAGTATGTGGAATTCAGAATATAAAGTTAAACTCTCTTACGAGGCAATTATCAATGAATATTACAGAGCAGAAAAACAACAACTTGAGTATAGAAGAGATATTGAACGGAAAGTTAGACGACTTATTGAATATTCTGAAAAAGTCACAAACTACGACCTGCAACTCGACAACGCTATTAATAGAATTAACCAAATTCTTAGAAAAATGGCATAAAACTTGTGAGGATATTAATGTACAGCACCAACAAATCAATCAAGAAATATTTATAGCAAAAGAAAAACTAACATCAATGGAAGTTAAAATATCCAGACTAGATGACAAGCTAGAAGCAATGTTAAAAATTATTGCTAACCAAAGCGAACAACTAAGCGAAATAAATCAAAATTTCAAAAATAGCCAAATAGAACTAAGTCAAAACAAACATCAAAATGGAAATTCAACCTCTCTATCACTTGAAGAGGTTAAATTTTTTATTTAATAAAACTACCTCAGCTTCAGCCCGATTTCATAAAAAATTACCCATTTCAAAGTAAGATATGTTTGACCCTAGACAAACTCAAGTTAATGAATCATATTTAAATACAGCTGATACTGCAATTAAAACAAGTCGGGAATTAAGTAAAACCCTCATCAATGCACTTACTCAGATAACTAAAGTAATTCTCGAAAAACTCAAAGAAGCTCAAGAAGCAAGTAAAATTGCAGTTGAAGTTGGCAAAGACATTTACAATCTTGTACCTGATGAATCTACCCCTGGTGCGTATAAATGGGAAAAGGTAGATTTAACCAGCCAAAGTATAAAAAGCAATCAAGAAACTAATATTGTGTTCATGCCCGATCTATTAATAGAAGGTCAATACACAATAGAAACTGAACCTTTTACAGACTATCAAGCACAAAGAATTGCTGCCAGATTATTAGAAGATATACCCAACTTAAATAGTGATTATCAGCAAACAGGTGAGATCGCTCTGAAAATTACAGCTTATCTGGAGTCAGAGGGTTCAGAAAAACAAATCGTTATCTACGAACAAAATAGCGAAGGTAAATGTACAACTAATCTCGTCAATGAAATACTTACCCCAGATGAAATAATAGATGTAGCAAGTGAACCACTGATTAAGCTACTACCTCCATCTGCTGAAATTATTGAAAATTCTGAAGATACAAAAGAGTTATTATCTGATCATGAAAATTTCACTGCTATAGAAGTAAATCCACTGTTAGATGATAGTCAGCTGACTATAAATAAGTTACTACAAGATGAAAACAGCGAAAACAGTTCGCCCATAACTCAAGAAATAAACTCATCTGTTGAAATAGAAGCAGATGAGAGTTTTGAAGATGATGTGGTCAATAATCTTCAAGAAGAAATCGCACAGTCCAAAGAAACTCTTCAAATCAGAGAGATAGTTGTTAGTAACTACCAATCTCAAGATAAAACTGAAGGAGAGGTAAACGAAAATGCAACTCGCAATCAGTTTTTTGCACAAGAGCCAGAGGAGCTAGAAACTAATAATCGAAACAAATATGCACCTGAATTTATCTATCAAGAAGTAGCTAACTCCCAATGTGTAGAGCCAGCAGCGCAACAGTGGGCGCGTCAGGTTGAAGTACCTATCTATCAAATTAATAATAAACAAGCGCGGGAGAAACGCTACAACGGGGAAAATAAAGACATTGCTGAAACCGCGATCGCAATGTTAAAAAAATACGGCACTCTTGAACAAGATGGGTCACGTATTTACCGTAGCGATACATTTGTGATTCGCCAAGAGGGAGACACTGTTAGCATTTACCGTCGCAGTGATGAACTCTTTGGGTGGGAAAACTCCTTAATGGATTTTAAACTCAACAAAAAAGAGGAACCCAAAATAACGAAAAAACCTACAGAGATGTTACCTGTTGAACGTCAGGAGTTTCTGATAGTGGCAGAGTACTTGGGCGACAATGGCAAGCTCCCTGACCTCAACAATGCTGATATCCGTGATGTAGCAAATAGCTTGGGAAGTCTTGCACCTGTCGGCACGATTAAAACGCTGGAAGTATTCAAACAAAATGAGATGTTGCACACTCTCAATAATGTCCTCATCCAGGCTGATAAGGAAGAACTTACAGTAGGTGAATTTACCATCAAGCGATCGCGCGACCCCGAAAACAATCGAGCTAGCCTGCAATTATTTAAAACTACTGAAGAGAAAGGTACTCAGGAACTTGTCCGGTTTGACCTAACTAAAACCGAAGTTGGGATTACTAAAGAAGTTAGTAAGATGAATATCTCTGACTACGACATCAACCAAATTAAGTTTATTGCCCAGAACGCCAGCAAACTCAACTTGGAACAAATCTTTGGTAACGAACAATCTACCCCCGCAGCCGCAGCCGCACCCAAAGAACGAGTCATACAAGCAGCTGGCGATCTGCCTGTCAAAGTTCACCCATATATCGCTGAGGAATGGGCGAACATGGTCAAGCATGGTAGCCCTGACTGGGGAAAGGCAATAAACCAGGGTAATGAAGAGATTCTTCAACGGATAAATGAGAATGACGGCAAGTTACCAATTGCCGACCAGAGGGAAATGTACTTCAAGATTTTAAACCATAAGACAAATGAAGCTGAAAAGAAAGGAGAAACAGTCGTCGATTTTGTTCCCCTCAAAGACATTATGAGCGACTTACAACAATGGCGAGGGGAAGAAATTCGGCAGCAATATACCCCAACTGAACACATACCCTCCCCTCAACGGCAAACTGTTGCGGCTGCACCTAAAAGCAAGTCGAGAGAAGTTGAATTGTAAATTAACTATCACCAGGTTGTCTAGCACCAAGTTTGCAAAGTCGCATTGAAAATATAAAAACTTTGGTTGAGAATTTATCCCAATTCGCACGAATTACGAAATTTCAAAAGCTTATAAAGTAAGCTTTTCACTAATTTTGAATTATTAGTCTCTTTACTTAAATCAGCAACGCGATTAAAACAAAAATTACTACGTAAAGCTCACGCAGATACTCAATGTAGTATCTCAAACAAAAAACTAAGAAGTGAGCTTAACATCCGAATTAAAAAATAGAAACTCACCTATCAGGAGATGGTTTGACTCTAGACTCAACAAGACAGTCATCAAGATGATTACTAACCATAACCAGCTATTAGAAAATCAAGAAATTATCAGACCAGTTGATGGTGTAGATTTCCCCTTAGTAGGAAATGCGATCGCCAAAGCCCTTGCCAAGTATTTAGGAAACATCTATGAAGACCAAACATGGTTTACTAATTGTCTTGCTCAGGTTGGAGCAAAAGCCCTCAAAATAGAATATGCCTTCGATTATTGCATTAAAAATTCAAATTCACTTGAAGAAGAAGCTCTAAAGTGTATGCTCTTGGGTGCATTAGAAAATTATGCTCGTAGCCGTAATATTCATGAGATTATTCAACCTTTTCTACAAGGAGAAAAAACCCTTAAAATTGAACCAGAATATTTCAAAAAATGGCTTCCTAGTATCCAAGATACATCTCAAATCATCGGTATTTTACCCCGTACCTGGCAAACAGTAGCTAATCAAGTAAGTGGGAATATTACCTGCAATGCTTCATACCCTTTAAGTCAATATCTTGGAGGTGCTGATTGCCAGATAATTGCTGGAAATACTCTCATTGATGTACGAACAACTGCCAAAAAGCGTCCCTTCTCTCTAGAGAATTTTTACCAACAAATAAGTTATGTCCTGCTTGATAACAATGATACTTATAGTATCAATCAACTGGTCTGGTTTTACAGCCGCCAACAGTCGCTATTCTTCTATCCTACTGACAAAATATTCCGCGACTTGCAAGCAACAAGAGAAGAATTTAAGAAGATGATTCTTGATAACTATCACACAAATAGGCTAGCGGAACAAAACAAGTGTTTATATCTTCCCCAGTAAGGATAAAAATATGATTCAAGACTTTAAACTCAATCCTAGTTTCAATATCCACTTCGATGCTATGGAGTATCACGCAAAATTCACTTTGATGATGCTTTTGAAACTGAAGGAGAAGAAATTGCAGCAAGTGATATTAGCACTCTTGCTACAAAAGTATCTAACTGTTGGCGGCAGTATCTTCTAAATATTGCAAATAAATACAGACAGTAATCTACTAGTTAGCCTTCTCCAAGCAGAGGGTTAACTTAACGAATGTAAATCAACTTTTACTCGTTTAAATACTATGAAATTAGGTTTCTATCCAGTATTGGGTAAGAGCGATTTTGTTAGAAGCAAGGGTAAAAAAATCCCAATCTGGCAGTTGCTTGAGTATCAGCCGGTGGGCTGGCTATACTCACTCGCAATCAAGGCAGAAATTGTTCCAGATAGTCCTATTATTCATGACTGTGGGGCATTTAACTACCGTGACCAAGATATCCCCACTCTAAACGGTAAATATGTTGATGCCCACTGGTCTATTCATAGATATCGAGAACGCTCAAAGGTCGGCGATATTATTGTTTGTCCCGACCATTTACTTGTTGGAGAAAATATCAGGGAACGGCAAGAATACAACCTTAAACAAGCAGAAACATTTATCCAACTTGCTAAAAGTTATCTTCCCAACAGAATACCCCTAGCAGTCATCCACGGGCAGTCTCTCAGTGAACGCCTCGAAGTAGCAAAATATTTTCTGGGACTGGGATACCGCCATCTCGGCATCGGTGGGCTTGTTTCCCAGGCGAGAGAGTATTCGATTAACTTACACATTATCAAAACAATCACTGACGTTGTGCGATCGCTAATTGACTCGGAACGAGTATTGTCGAAGGCGGGCGTTTCGCCATCGCTAATTGACTCGGAACGAGTATTGCCGAAAGCGGATGCGATGCCTGCGGCGGGCGTAGCCATCGCACGATTGCACGAACCAAATGCTCACTTGCACGTTTTTGGATTATGCTCGCCCCAGTATGCCAAAGCTTTTATTCAGATGGGACTATCCTTTGATGGTTCAACTTTTATCCGAGAAGCACTAGGCGGTGGGATGTTCGTCAGCTATGAGGAAAAATTAATTCGGATGCCAGCCTACTGCACGCCAGAGTGCAACTGTCATGTTTGCAGGGTTCTCAACCGACATAGGATTGACCCTCGGCTGACAAACAAAGGACGGACGCATACTATGGGAAGAATCGCCCACAACCTCAATCTGGTGATCAGCACCTACAGAAAGTTCACTCCCAAGGAAAAAATTTACCTGATTGCAGGATGTGGCAAGCAGCTTACCTACCCTGCTGCCGCCAAAGACTTATATTATTCCCAGCACTTTCAAGCGTGCCGTCGCTACGTAGAAGGACAAGACTCAAGATGGTATATCTTGTCACCATTACATCAAGTTATTAACCCAGAAACAATCATCAAACCCTACGACAAATCCCCCTATTCCTTATCTCATCAGGAACGCATACTATGGGCACGACAAGTAGCAGAAAGCCTCATACAAGTTGCGTCCCCGGAAATAGAGTTTGTATTCTTGACGGGCAAGCTTTACAGACAGGAGGTAACACCCATTTTACAAACAAAGGGATACGAGACAAAAGTACCAATGCAGCACCTAGCCATTGGACAGCAACTTGCCTGGATAAAGAAGGAACTGGAGCAAGAAAAACAGCTTGTTTTAGATATATAACCCAGCAGTAATAGCACCCAAATAATTTATGGAGACTATAAAACGAGTAATTAATATAAGTGAAAAATTCGGTAGCTGGATTGTACTAAATAAACAAGGAAAGCAAGTATTATGCCAGTGTGATTGTGGAACCCAAAAACTTATCTACAGTCACACCCTTACCAATGGTCGATCAACTAATTGCGGTTGTAAAAAAAGAAAAGAATCCATCCCAGTTGGGGCAAACTTTGGGAGACTACAAGTTATATCCGATGTAGAAGTTAAGGGGAAAAGGGGTGAATTACTACTCCTTACCCTATGCAGCTGCGGAACCCAAAAGTATATCAGTAAAAATAGCTTAAAAAGAGGGCTTACACAAAGCTGCGGATGCTTGCAGCGCGAAACCCTCAAGAGCGATAAAACTGTCCACGGCCACTGCAAAAGCCACGAGTATAACTCCTGGTTACACATCAAGCGCATCTGCTATAACAAAAACCACCATCAGTACAAGTATCATGGCGGGTGCGGAATTGAAGTCGATGCATCCTGGCGCGATAACTTTACCCAGTTCTTAAAAGATATGGGAGTAGCACCCGAAGGAACAGTCATAGCACGTATTGACCTAGAGAGTGACTTTGCTCCCGGAAATTGTCAATGGATACCCAGAAAAGAGCATTACCGTCAAATACATTTCTTAAGAAGAAAAGAATTGTTCATTTCTCAAACTTTACCCAAACCAGTTGTTACAAATTGTGAGATAAATGTTTCACCAAATATTATTCGCGCAATTGTCAAAGCTCATGCAAATGGTGAAGCCAATATGAATAAACTTGCTACACAATATCAAATTAGCACTCAAGACGCAATAAATATTATCCTTCACCACGCTTAAATGATAAATTTATTTTTAATAAAAGTGCGTTATCGATTAAGATGGCGCACTTTTTATTTTCAATAATTTATTTAATATTTTAAATAAAAATTAATCTGTTCATAGATTAATCACCACAGTTATTACACACCTTGTAAAGGTAGTTGTTAGGAGTAATTCAGCAATCAATAAAATCCAAAGTATTTTACCTGAGCATGAATTTGAGTGCACATGGTTAATAATGGCGATTTTTAACTAAGTGTTCATACAAATACGAATCATTCTCTAGCTAGAAAATAGAGCTAAATTTTCTACCACAGACGAAATTATCAACTAGCTAGGCAAGCAAAACCTCAAGTCAAAATCATAAAAATTGTACATGATAATACACAACGGCTCTTACATCTGGTTTCACGCAGGACAAACTACAAGATGGGGAACTATAAATGCAATTAAAGCATTGCCATACCTAATGATTGCATACCAAATCGACGGACAATGGTACAGTGACCCCGATTTTTTACCACCCAAAAATCTAGAAGTAAAACCAACAATCCCTATAAGTTCAGCAATTATACACATACCAAAAACAACAGTTGAGCTACAACCAATTGTTCAATTATGTGCGGGATTTAGAAACAGAAAAGTTCACAGTCTTTGGGTAGTTAATGCTCCAGAGCAAGTATTGAAACATATCTTAGAGTGCAAGCAATGGGACAGTATATCACCCAAACAACTATTAGAAACTCTGTATGAATTAATTCTTTATGGCTACGAAGTCAAAATACTTCCCGCCAAAAATGAAACCATATCCCCAATCGAATGGATGGAATAGTAATGACTAATAGCAACCAACAACTCACACTTTACTATCCTTGTGTAGTCCAAATTTTAGATCAGTTTGTACAAACAATATCAGTTGAGTTTTGGATATACAATCCAATAAGCGAAAAATGGAATTTGGTAGTCTTGAAAGATGGTGATAGCAGCAGCATATCGGGTTATACATATGCGACAGCACCACGTAAAATGGCATACCTCAATGAAGAATATCTATCAATAGAAGCCTTTTTGCAAGCCAAAAAAGAAGAAGGTGTAGACTATCCCATTCGACATAAAAGAACTTATCTGACAGTTAAGGGTGCTGCATCTCACAAACTATTCTGGACATGGACAAATCCTCAGACCAATAAAATTGAACGCATCCATTGGCATCCTTTAGCTATGAAAGTAAAGGCAAGTGAAGATGACCGAACTGACTACTCAAATATAACTCCAGTCAAGATTGTAAATGGCAAATTAATTACACTTGAAAAGGAGAATTTACCATCAAATAGAGCAGCTTTTTCGGAGTTTATTGCAGACAGGGAAGAAAACCTCCGCCTTGCACTTGAAGCCCTAAAATCACCCAATCCTGATGCAGCCCTTGAACTGCTAGCCATCATGGAAGAAATATCCAAAGACTGCTTCTACGCCAGTTGGATTATGGGCAATGGATACAATTTAGAATCAATTCTTAAATTATGGGATGGCACTAGCAACGTCAGCTACGGCGGTGGGGAAATCACACAGCAACAGTTAGCACTAATGCGCGTTCTTTCTGAACTATCCCAAGGTTGGTGGTTTTGGGATGAAGATCAGGATACTGGCGTAATTTTCCAAAGTTATACTTACAGGGGAATCGCCTGATTATTTGGGCTGGGAGTATTGCGATCGCTGTACACGATCGGGAATGCGCTTACAATTAACAGTAGCGCATTTTTTATACTCAATATACAGAAGGTTATGCTTCAATTGGTACAAGTTTCTCCGTAGCGATCGCTTGGGTTAAAAGCGGCTCATCAAATCTAAGCGCGTAACTTTCTGTAAGGATGCTTACTTCACCCCGGATACAGAAGAAGGCCGCCTTAGCCTGTTCGCTCTTTGCGCGTGGTTAGACCTTTGGGGTGGACGATGGAAGTGGACAGACTTCCATAGCTTGAATCAAGCCGTGTTCAAGGGTGAATCGATGGCCTACGTGCTGATCGGCAAGAACTGCGTAAGCTTTGTCACGCACGACCTGATGCACATCGACCAAAATGCGCCCGCCCTCCTCCAAGTAAAAGGAAATCGGCTCGACGTGTCCATTGATCTCGCTCCATTGCTCCGTCCAGTAAGCGCGAACTTCTTGAGGCCCACGGACAAAACCGCCTTTGAACGCTCTCGGCCAAACCACGTCCGGAGTCATGAGGACAAGGGCAGCGTCAATGTCTCGCGCGTTGAAGGCTGCGTACGCCGCACGGAGCAGTTCGATTTCTGATGCTCTTTGATCTGACATAAGCGGTATGGTGAAGCAGATGCAGTAAGGACTAATCTAATAATTTATTGTACAGAGTTTAGCTGAAGCTTTTTTTATCGACACTATCATGCCTGATGTCAGGTTTATTTCGAGGATTTCTCGTTTTTAATTCTTCTATTGTAAGGAAGGTTGTTTTATATCACATTCAACACTTCAAAATGTATTATCTATATTTTCAATAAAAATTCCTAATAATATTCAGGTTATACTTACAACTCCATATCGCAATTCCGAGTTGGAGAAAATTGATATTGCCTTTGTCTTGCAGCCGCTATTTCAAAAGAGGTATCAAATTCAGTAACCTTTGTTCCAAGTTTTAATTCCTCGTATAAAGGCACACCATCACCGTCATTATCACTAAGAAGAATCTTGGTCATGATATGAGCCGGGGCAACTTGCGCGAGGCGATTTACTACATTAGCAACAAACTCGTTAGAGGCTTCGCAGCCATTAAGGAATGTAATCAAAGCATCAGCAGTAGCCTCAGTCATCTTAGCTGGATTTTTTACCCCCGCTTCCAGAATAAAGTCATCGTAAATAGCTTTCTCGCTATCAGTAAAATTTTCCTTGCAAGCTTGTTGGATAATTAATTCAGCCTGCTGTTGTTGATTTAAAATTGTCATAGTAGTTTTTAGATATTGTTAAAGGAGTAACAGATATGACACATTATGTTTGCGATTTGTATGGCAATACAAACTGGAAGATTCCAGTAGAAGAAGTCGCCGCTAGAACATTCAATACAGAACAAGAAGCACAACAATGGTTCCAAGAGAAGTGTTCTGATAACAGTATTGAATTTAGTGGCTTCCATGACACTGAACGCTACGTCACTAACTGGGTTTCCTGCAACGGCCAAGAAGTTGGTGAAATCACCAAACGCCCTACCTAATTCCAACAAATCCTATTAGAAATTAAGAAAATTGTTTGTACCAGACAATTTTCTCCATTAAATTTAACGCCATATTAAATGACCCTTATAGACGGACAGTTAATACGAGAACATGTAAAGCAAGAATGTCAAAAATACAAATCCATATTTCAAGCGTCTCAAAAAGAAGTAGCAATCATCAGATTTGAGGCTTCAGAAAATGCCAGCAATGAATTAAGAGCTAGATATGAAGCAGCCAAAATCTCAGCAGAACAAAAAGTAGCAACGTTCAACGCTATTGGCATTACTCCCAATTATATTGTGCTGTCACCTAATATCGCAGTAGAGCAATTTGACAACATTATCCAATCCATTAATGAAGATAGCAAGGTAACTGCTGCTATTGTTCAATATCCAATTCCAGCGAAGTTTACAAGCTCAATTGGGCTATTAGAGCCACAAAAAGATATAGATATCGTCCGCAGGCAAAGCAACAATTTCTTTGAAAGTTGTGCAACTGCTGAAGGAATCGCCAGAATTGTTGAATCCTACGCACAAAGGGATTCCAATGTTGCAGTTGTCGGCGGAGGTGGCTTTGTGGGCAATGGTGTCATCAAATATTTAGAAGCAAGTAGAATCAGCTGTTTCTGTTTGGAAGACGGCGATGACCTGACTAGAACTCAAGAAGCTGACATTGTAGTATCAGTCACCGGAAGACGAGGAATTTTCACGGACTATGTACTCCCCTCTCATCGCTTGGTTGTCGATGGTGGCTTTACACCTACTGCTTCTGGTGCTGCTGGCGATGTAGACCGCAGTGCTTACAGAATCCCCCAGAACATTACGCCCGTCCCTGGAGGTGTTGGCCCAATAGAAATGGCAATTTTAGCAGAACGTTTGGTAAAAATGGATTTGGGCATAGAACTTGGGAAATGGGACTATCAGCAATTACAGCAAGAACAGATGCAACGCGCTACTATAATTGCCCCCATAGCTAGAGTGTTCTTCGCACAGCAAGCAACTGCCTATCCTCAATCCATTCGCACAGAAAAAGAAAACCTATTTGTCTTGGAAGGTAGTAACTACCAGATCAGCTTCAATAGCACCACGCAAAGTTTAACTGTTGCCAGAACCAATGAAAAGCTAACGCTAATTCGACTCACTCTTGCAAGTAATCAAATAGAAACCGCCAGGGGTATAACAAACGAGGATATAGCAAGATGGCAGCAAATTCAAACTGCGATCGATTCAACAATAACGCAATCAACTGATAGAGGTATAGAGCTTTGAGACTATCAATCATTACTGCAACCTACAATAGACCTATGCAGCTTGCATCTACTGCACTGCCAAGCATTCAAGGTCAAACTGACCGCAATTTCGAGTGGATCGTCATCAATGATGGCGCTAATCCTGATACCAAAGATATCATCAACAGCATTAAGGCAAGAGCTGATTTTCCCATCAGTTACATTGAAATGGAACACCCATTACCGAGCAGTGGCTTTGGCTTGTGCTACGCTCGTAACCTGGGACTAGATGCAGCTGGTGGTGACATTGTTTCATACCTGGACGATGACAACAGCATTGCTCCTGAATTTGTTGCCTCAATGCGGCAGTACTTTGAACAACATCCCAATGTCCAATACAGCATGGCAAGACAGCAGCGCCGCCGCGATGTCATCCACAATGGTAGTGTTGTTCGCCAAGGTAAATCGTTTGTTTCGCCTAGCAATTGCTGCTCCTTACAGCAGCTTCTATGGCAACAAGAGATATTCGACAGCAATGGTTTCGTCCACTACCGAAGCAATGCTCCTAGATGGAACCCCCAGTTTCAAGTATTCGCAGACTATGAGTATTTGCTGCAATGTGCTTGCATCTGGGGTGAAGGTGGCTTTGGTCTCAATAACAGCATTCTTGTTAACTATATTCAGTCTTCTATCGGTATTATTGGTAGTTCCAACTATGAGCAATGGGCAACTGAGCTATCGCTGATTGTCAGTAACCAAGCAAACTATTTCATCCTTCAGGACAATGCTGTTGAACCCTTAGAGCAGCTTGTAAACACTTATATTACTAAAGGCAAAATCTCATTAACGCCAAAAGCTTTTGCCCTTCTTTAAATCTAAAGAAGCTTGTCAACAGCGCTGAATCTAGCCTGAAGTAAAGAGTCAGGAGGCAATACGGTTCAGTTAAGGCTAAAACTCTTTGTCAAAGTCAACTTTTTTAACGTAGACGCGGAGCGGCTTGCCGCAGGGGAAACAGAGAGAAGAGAAAAAATGCTTAACCCAAGCGTATTGGGGTTGATTGGGTAAGTTGAGCTACTAAAATGGCTTGGCTGAAAAATCCTAGACAATTGCTCTTGCAGCATCACCCCTCATACCCTACTAAATACTCCTGAACTAAAGAAAATAAAGCGATTGCCATCTGTTCAAATTTATCGCCGTCTGGATAGGGGCAAGGTACAGCCAAGTTTTTGTCATTTTGCCAGTGCTTATTGTATGGTTCTGGGTCTAATGGTGCGTAGATGAAAGTTAGCACCTGATTGCGCCACCAGCCACTTAACTGAATTAGTCTCTTTCCTGGCAACAAGTAAAAGTTAAAACTAGGATAGTAATTATTTTTGTGGAGAGGATCATAATCAATCAAACTATTTTGAAAGTAAGCTTCAAAATAAATAGCGTCTGATGAGCGATTGTAGACTCTTCCCTTCTCCTCGATAGGAGATACTTTAAAACGTAGCCAAGGGAAATGCGCTTGAGCTATTTTTATTGCCGCGAGTTCAAATTCGATGGGAATAATAACGTTATTCATTTTCTCCTTTTTGCTTTAATAACAATTTAGAAAATTTCGATTTATTCCTAACGTTTATCTTAGGGTAATATAATCTAAAAATAAGATAATTTTGCTAAAATTTAACTGATTTTTAAGTATCCTAATAATTGAAAACATCTAATTAAATATGCCTAAAATTCAGGAGAAAGATTGTTGGTTATTTATAGACTGCAAAGTGATGACGGGTGAACTACCAGAGAACTGCCCTAATCACGAAGTATGTAAAGCGTTAGGTTTGCCACCTCAAAATAGAATGTGTGGCATTCCTTATCAAATGTGGCTTCTTAAAATAGATCAGTTATTTAAAGTATCTACACTGGAAGTGCTTAAATCGTTAGACAGTGAAGCAAAAGAAGCAGGTTACAGTGCAGCAACTAATATTTGTTACAGTTATAAAGACTATTGTTTAACTGTTGGTAGAGATGAGTTTGGTTTTAGCCTTGATATTCCAGCCGAAGCAAGAGCTTTAGGCTTTGCTGAAGCCGAAAAAATGCCATATCAATATCGACGTGGTAAATTAGAAGTGATTAACCAAGGATGCCATTATCCGAAAAAATTTCAAGATGCAGGATGGTACAATCCTATAGAATTGCCTTATTGCTATAAAGCTTGTGATCAAGTGACAACGTTATTTGTGAATTTTGATATTATACATCCAGAGTATAATGAATTGAAAGCATCAGGTTGGCATCCACCTGTTTCATTAGATGTGAAAAAGTATTATGAACTGTATGGGCATGAATATTGGTATTAATTAATATTCAAAAACTTTAAGCCGCTTCTATATGAGACCTGCGCGTAGCAAGATCCCCTCAAGGTACGCCAACGCGTCTATGTTCAGAAAATTGACCTTGACAAAGAATTTTAGCCTTAACCCAAGCATATTGCACCATAACTTAGCAATACTCAAGTCGGGTTCTATAGCTAATATGGCAATAACAAAAACCACTACTTTTGACTAACGCCTACTTGCTAAAACAACAAGTAGGTAACTTTTTATGACCCAGCTTGAATGGTTACAAGCAAATAAACAGGTTTATTCTAAAGAACATGGTGTTATCCATATCGCCGCCATCATCGAGAAAAATCTTTACTTCAAAAAGGGAAGTGTAAATCAAATTATTTTTGACTGGGAGCAGGAGGTAAATAGCGGTAATTTATTACCTCTTAATCAAGCACCAACAGGTAAAAGTATTCTGTACCAAGAAATAGCAGCTATTCTTGATGGCTCAGGAAAAGTACAGAATTGTGATGTAATTCCGGCTCAAGAAGCTAAACTTTGTCCTATACCAGATGATATTCACCCTCTAGTTAAACTTGCCTTAAGTAAGTCAGGAATTACCCAACTATATTCTCATCAAGTCGAAGCATGGGAGGCTTACAAAAAAGGGGAAGATATCATTCTCCAAACTCCTACCAGTAGTGGTAAAAGTATCTCCTTTTTAATTCCAATCGTTCACGAGTGCCTAAAAGGTAAATCAGCTTTAGTATTCTTTAACTTGAAAGCACTTGCATTTGATCAGGTAGAGAAAATTCGCTCGTTTGTTAGCCACCTAGATGAAGAAATTCGCCCCCAAGTTCTCAATATAAATGGTGATATTCCTCCCCAGGAGCGCAAACAACTTTACAGCCATCAACCCTCGATTTTATGCGTGACACCCGATGTATGGAACCACGAACTGAACAACTATCAGTTTGATTCAAACTGGGGATTTAGGGAAACAATCAGAAAAATTTCAATCATAGTCTGTGATGAAGCGCATTTCTATCAAGGCATATTCGGTTCACACTTTGCCCTACTTAATCGGCGAACTCAATTAATGATAGAATCTGCTGGCAATAATATTTCTAAATTGCAGTACATATTCGCTTCTGCAACAATTAGTAACAGCAGCGAAATTGCCCAGAAGATATCCAATCGAGTAGAACAAAGCAACCTTGCTATTATCGACCAAAGTGGGGCAAAACGCTCGGAGATTACTTTCCTTAGCCTCAAAGCACGAAACAATACTCTTTACCAAACTGCCCAAGTTGCAGCTATGCTTGTAAGTAAAGGAATAGTCGGGATTTGTTTCTGCGATAGTAGAGAACTGGTAAAGGTTTTAACTAATGCCATTCGTAAAGCTTTAGTGGAGATGCAATTACCTCACTTGGGAGAAAGCATCTCAGCATTTTATGGCAGTATGAAGGCAAATCAGCGTAACAAAATTATTGCAGATATACAGGGCGGGAAGGTCAAGTTCATTATATCCACGAGTGCTTTAGAAGCGGGTCTGGATATAGGGTCTATCGATGCAACTATCGTACATAGTTACCCAGGCTCAATTCTTGCCTTTCGCCAAAGGGCGGGGCGTGCAGGCAGGCAAGAAGCAGGGCTATTGGTATTTATCCCGTCGAAAAGGTCGATTATGGATTCTTACTACGCCAATCACCCGGAACGCCTCTTATCTGACCCTCCAGAAATTATCAACTTTAACCACAATTATGAAACAATTTTGGAGCAGCACATTCTCGCCTGTTGCAAAGAAAGTAAACCGACACAAGCTCAAATTGCTCGACATTTTAGTACTTCTGGCGATGCGATTGCACGACAGCTAATCGGTAATAATCAACTGATTTTCAGTTATAACCAAAGACTGACAACTAATCGAAACCTTGGTTATGTCCACTCAAAAATTAAATTCAGAGGTAACACTGACCAAAACATCAGTTATATCAATCAAGATAGCGCGGAAGAGTTTGAGGAAAGTTCGGCATCATCTGCACTACGAGAAGTTTACCCTGGTGCTATATATCTTGCTCAAGACTTTGACGGCAACCCCGTACAGTATAAATCACAAGAGCTAAACTTAACCGACGGGAAAGCAATTCTCAAGCCAATTGAGGCAACCAATCTATTTAGTCGTCCCGAAGGAAACCTAAATTTCGAGGAAATCAAAATTGTAGGGGAAGCCAAAATTATCAATCTTTCCCAAGGGGCAGCTAGATTTACACCTGTTTCAGCCAAAATCAAAGAAGAAATTTACGGGTACAACTTGTACAGGCTGGAACAAAAATGGACTTGCACTAATAACAGATGTCGCAACTTCAATTTAAATTTACCCGGACACATACAAACTTGTCCTGCTTGCAGTACCCAACTTATTGAACGAGAATTTGTCGAACTATTGGAGGAAAATAAATACAAGGAAGCATTTGCTCTTAACTACAATACATTCTGCGTTAGGGTTGAAATTAACGCTGATGCCAGAAAATATTTTTCAGCTATCGTCAAAAATCTCCGAAAAGAGATACTCAACAAACAGAAATATATTTCCAATGAAGAGAAACAGCTATTTGAAAGCAATGAAACTCAGATTTGCGTTCATACTCTCGCGCACCAACTCATGCTCAGTTTACCACTTGTCGAACATGGAGCAAACAGTCGAGATATCGATTTCATGTTAATCGAAGTACCATCAAATCATAACATAGTAGGCTATTTCTTCGATACATGCGAACACGGTACAGGTATGTGCGATACTCTCATCAAGTATTTAGAAACCGCTTTTATTAAGGCAAAGTTTCTAGTAGATAATTGCCCTTGCAAATACGGTTGCTCATCTTGTACAACAATTCAACGCTGCCCTGATGATAACAAAGCACTGTTTAAATCAGTTGGGCTATCTCTACTGGAGGAAATAATCAATCCTACAAAAACAAGAACCATTAATCAATAATTAAGATGATCCTACCCATCTTGGGTAGGATTATTTTTTCAGTAATTAAACCACATACATCGCTTACGCACAAGATTTATGAAAATTTGTGATAATAAGCAATGTATATTGAACTATTAGCGGATTCAAGTCAAAACCCTAAACGGTTTCAAATTCTCCATGCACCAACATATCTCCTCCTAGAAACAGATTTTAAGTTAGGAGATTTTGTTGAGTCTAATAGCATCGATTTTATTATCAATCATGCTGTAAATCTAGGATATGAAGTAAAAATATCCCATCCCAAAGAGCAAGACAATGAAAAATATACTCTCCCTCAAATCAGTGACGAGCTTGCTGATTTGATGATTAATTATCCATCAGACTTAAAATTGCGAACTAATGGGATGGTTTTTGAACAAAGGGCATATTTAATGTCTAAAGTTTACGATGAAGTATGCCAAAATCTAGAATCAAAAGCTCTCTTAAAAGAAGCCGAGTATTGGCTAATAAATTACGCACGAGAGGTAATTGCCAAACAATGCCATTACTTACCAGATATCCTGATTAAATTAGATAACCCGGTTGTTAGAGCAATGGCAATAGATACACTCATGCTCTGGCAGCCAGACTGGAAAAAAGCTATCTCCCAATATACAGGAAGCAGATTTGAAGCTGGTAATAATGAGTTTGAGATTATCAGCTACTATCATAATCAAGAAAAAAAGGGTAGGGACGGGATAATGGTACTGTGCAAGGTAACAAAAACCATGAATAATTATCTTGAATTTCCTACGTTTCCCTTCAATACAAACTGTACTCTTGGAACTTATCAAGTCGAAAATGCTCTGAACCAAAGGTTGGCTTAAAACAGAAATCAGAAGCTAAAATATCACTCATGAGCAACCAACAAATCAATTATTTAATAACAGGCATCTGCACGTTTCATTGGAATGCTGACTTTCATAAATTCTGTGAAGTTTGCAACTTTGATCCCAATCATGCTTACTCAAAGGAGAAATGGCAGCAGTGGCAACAATTTGTATCCGGTATCAAAGCGTTTGACCAAAATACCCTTGCCAAGCTAGTTGAAGCAGGCCATCAGTTAGCACCGTAATCATAATATCAAACCACCACACTCACTAACGCAGCTGTGCATGAATTATCGAAATAATTAGCCACATGAATTCATGCACGCCCAAATCCGTCATTTGGTATCTTCGCTTGACAACTTACCCGAAGAATGGCGAATCGTCCCTACCTTTGGTAAACGTCCTCTAGGGAAAGAATGGGAAAAAAATACCTACTCTCCCAGAGAACTACAAGCCGAACTCGTCCGCCGCCGCCTAAAAGTTTGGACAAATAACAGATTGATCACCCCCACTGGTGTAGCCTTGGTATGCGGTTCTAATCATCCCCAAGGATATTTAGTAGCTATTGATTGCGACGGCGAAACCTCCTGGCGACAAATTATTCAAATTAACGAACATACAGAACCAGAAGAACTCAACCAGATAATACCCGCCGAAGCAACCGATACTCCTATGGAGTCGTTACACAATCGCGCTCAAAAATACCTTCCTCCCACAATTGCATTTACCTCTGGGAGGAAATATCGGAGCCAGCGCTTATACCTCATCCCAAATTCAAAAGCTTGGGAAGTAAAATCTCGCAAAATCAAAACTGGGAAGGATGAACATCTGGAATTTCGAGGCAAAAATCTAGCCTCAATCCTTCCCCCTTCCTTTCACCCAGAGGGCAGAAATTACAGATGGCTTCCTGGCTGTAGTCCATCTGAGCGCCAAATAGAAATAGCCCCCGACTGGGTAATTGCTCAGATGCTTGCCAAACAGGAGAAAGCAAGAAAGTTTAACCTACCCCAAGAAAAATATAACCGCAGATATGGGGTAGACAGATACGCTCATTTAATTCCCTCAATCGAGACAAATATCCAGACTGCACTTGTACTACTCGAAGTCATACACCCTCGATTTGCAGATGATTACCACTCGTGGATTCAAGTCGGGATGGCACTTCATAGTGTCAGTCCCATTTTATTTAAAGCATGGGACACTTGGAGCCAACTTTCTCCTAAGTACAAATCAGGCGAATGCGCCTACAAATGGCAGTCTTTTAACAAGACAGGTATTACTATCCGCACCTTATTTAGATTAGCCAATCTCTCTTAATCATGAGCAGTCAAATATCACCTGACCAGAATGTAACTAACGTTGAAAACAGTTATAGCAGTAGAGATTTTAATCCTGATATTCAGGAGAATAGCGATTTAGAAGAAACATTAGATGAATTAGTAAACACTGAAGTTATAAACCAAGATTCATCTACCGAGATAGATTTAGACAATTCTGACACAAAAGCCACCTTAATAACCATTCAACTAATACCAAATTCTGAAACAGTAATTGTCTCAATTGGAATCAAAGGCGCACCTCCAATTATCAAGACAATGAACCTTGCTGAGATAACATCTCATCCTGTCATAAATAACTTGCTACAGGATTTAGAAAAATCTCTCCCAGAGATGTTAGATATCTACAAGCAAAGGATAGAAAAGCAGACTATACATCAGAATCGACAGGAACAATCAAGACAAGTACAAAAGCGTAACCTGTCTGAAGATAAAGACAAAACACCCGCGCCTAACAACCAACTGTCACTATTTTAATTACCATGAAGTACATTGCGATTATCGAAGGACAAGAAATTCCTCTTGATGAGGCGATCGCCCAAGATGACAATACCCTCAAAACAGCCATTAGCGTCTACTTTCCAGAATATGCTAATGCCGAAATTGAACGACAAACAACTGATGATACAGTTTCAATTCGTCTGGTAAAAAAAGCAGGTACTAAGGGAAGTCAATTCTCTGAATTGAAAAATAGTTCTGAAGAAATAAATCCTGCACTAAAGTTAGGGTGGCAGATAAAGCTTCTGGAGATAAAAAATCAAATTAGTCTCGAAAATTTAATTACCCTACAACCTGAGATAGAAAAAGCTATCAAGCTCGGTCAAAATTGGGAAACCTACATCGAAAAAGTAACTCGAAGCCTTAAGCATCAACCTGCTGCCACGAGTAAATATCCCGTACTGTAATAACAAATTTATAGCCGCTATGAGTTATGGCGGCTGATTAATTATGCTTGCGAACATACAATCATTCAAAATACCCATTACTTGTTTAACAGCAATTATCTACCTAGAAAATCTCTCCGAACGAGTAAATTTTTTAAGTCTGTATCAAAAAATATTCCCAGAACAATGGCTAGAATCAACCATTACTATTGATAAACAATCACATCCAACAAGTGCCTACATAGATAGAGAAATTGAATTTATTCAATTGGTGAATGATCATCTATTCCCAATAGAATATATCGATGATATTGAGTCTAGTTCCGAATATAATAGTATTCCTGTCTCACCACAAAGAGTTGAGTGGTGGTATGAAGATTTTGAGGAACTAGAATACTCAGAAAAGTTCCTACTGTCGTTGATGGGGCAAGGGTACAATATAAGTCAATGGGAACTAAATTTTGGTTTTACTCCTGATTATATTGCTCTAGCAGAAGGAATTTACTTCAATAAACTTGTCAAGCTATGCCGTCGTTACAAAAGTCCTCTTCACTATTTAGATACAGCCATACGAATTATAGATTACTCGACTGAAAATATCTGGCTAGATGTTACGTGTGAAACAAGCGATTGGCTGGAATGGACTTATGAGAATATCATGTTTCTCAATCAAAAGTGGAAAGAAGCCGTCTCGATGATGGAAAAATCAAATAAGCTTACCCACTTTCTAGAAACATCCCTTCCTGCTCGAAAAGCAGCAGTCAAAATTTGGAATCAAGCATCAAAAGCATGAATGTAGATACAAATATATTACCAAGAATTAACTTAGAAAGTATATCGCAAATTCTGCTTGCAAATATTCCCCAAGATGAGTTAGTAGCGCAGTTAGTTATCCTCAAAGGACAGTTTATTTTAGTCGAACACGAAGGCAAAAAATCTAAGTACAAATTTCTTTCTCCTGAAGCAGTAGAGAAAGCCTTCACAAGTAAAACTGCTACATCTGGATGGCTTTCTAGCAACACGATTTGGTGGGGTAAAAATCCAGAGGGAGAGGCAATTATTCAGTTTTACTCACCCCAAAAATATCAAATTCAAATTATGGGACAGGAAACGAAAGTAATTACTGTCCCCATGCCTGCATTTTTGTTGGCTGGATGCGGTAATAGATATTACCTATGGGCAGTTAAAGGGAGGGTATTTAAACCAGACGCGCAACTGTACAAGCCACCTCTACCTAACGTTTGGGACGACTCTGGTATTTGTTTTGGGGAAAATTCTCCCGGTATATGCAGTGCTGCAACCATAAGCCAAGTTTGGGATCTGTTCTGGAAATCACCCTTTAATAAGGACTTATCTCAAGGCAAGTCAAAAACTCATCCCGATAATATCTGCAATCAGCTAATCAAATTACACGAATCTAAAGCTAAATCCTACCCTTCAAGTGACCTTGTTCCCGTTCATAGCTGGAAAGTCACAACCCCAGAAGACATTATCCATCATTTGTTCAGTTAGACATGAATGCCTTTATTGGTTATCACTTCGCTACAAGTAATAATTTTCCTCCCTACAGCCAAAAACTCCAAGAATACTGGCTGGCAGCAAATGGGCTTTTCTTGCGATCGCACCGCCGCGAGTTAGAGGTTTGCTTGCAACTAACTCAAACTCAAGTTGCTGGACTCCAACCCCTTGAACCCTACTTTCGCCTGAAAGTCCCAAAAGTCCCAAGCCTTGTAATTGCTGATATTATCAATGCTGCTAGTATCAACCCCCAACAGGAAATCCTATTCTACTTGGGAGTGACAAACAACCAATGGTGGTGTCACACGCCACTGCAAACTGCGTCTTCTACTCACGTCCTATCTTTAGAAAGCGCACTCGATAAAAGCTATACAGATGGATTAGTGGAAATACATAGTCATGGGACTCTAGCTGCTTACCCTTCAAGTGCGGACAATCAGGAAGAAAAAGGCAAATTTCGAGTGTTCGCTATCATCGGCACACTGAATACCATTCCCACAATCTATACCCGCATTGGGATATACAATCACTTTTTCGACATCAACCCTAATCACATATTTGAACTTCCGCCACAGGTAAAATGCTCGAATTAACTGCTTACCAACAAGCTTTACCCGTCTTACCTCGCAATCATACCCGTATCAACTTCATCCTAGTGGGAGCAGGAGGAACAGGGGGGTTTCTTGCAGAAGACTTATGTCGAATTATCCTGCAACTCCAGCGCACGGGGAAAGAAATCAACTTTACGATCGTCGATGGCGATACTGTCGAACTTAAGAATATCACCCACCAAAATTATCAACAAGCTGAAATTGGACTAACAAAGGTAGAAACACTGGTTGCAAGATGCAGCGCCAAGTATGGAATTGAGATTACAGCCATTTGCGACTGGTTTGAAGAAGACATGATTCGCACCGCAAGTTGGTGGAACACCCTAACGGTAATTATTGGTTGTGTAGATAACAGCGCCGCCAGGAGAAAAATTCACTCAGTTCTCAAACTGAACAGTGCAAATGAGCCAGCATCGCTATTTTGGCTGGATTGTGGAAACAGCAACCACTCCGGCCAAGTAGTAGTTGGAACGCACTCTAATTTTGATATAGTTCAAGCTGCCAATAACCCAGACAAACCTAAATTCTGGTTGCATCTTCCCTCTCCGGCGCTGGTTCACCCGGAATTGTTAGTTCCTCAACTGGAAGAACTCACTGACAATAACCTCTCATGTGCGGAAATTCAAGCACGAAATTATCAGTCGCTATTTGTCAATAAAATGACGAGTGCGATCGCAGCCCAGTACTTACTAGAATTAACCCTTACCGGGGGGTTGAAAAAGTTCGCCAGTTATTTTGACCTCAAAGCAATGTCAACTCGAAGTTTATACGCAAGTATCGACAATCTGAAAAAATACTATATACCGTAGAGAAATTACCACAAATAGCTCACGCATATTTATCCCAAAAAAGAAATTTGGGATAGATTTTTATGAATCGATTCAATCACAAAACACTTGAGCTAGCCGAACATCATCCAGAGTGTTTATCGACGAGAAATTATTCTAATCTCACTGTAAAAAGTGAATCCGAAGTTGCTGGAGGTCAGTTTCATCTCGTCATGCAACAAATTGGGTTAGGGCTAGCAGTCGAACCTTTCTTAAAGGAATACCCCCAAATTAATAACTGGGTCGATAAGGTAAAACCTTTTATAAACATCCTTGGAAACAAACAATGGAGTGCCCAAATTCAATATTTATACCACGATATCCTTCTCTATAGCGAGTGCGACCTTATTATCTATGGTGAAAATCAAGTAGTTGGGTTTGACTGGACAATTCAAAAACCTCCTAAATTTGAAATTCTTGAAAGCAAGTGGCAAACCCAATTGAGATTATTTCTCCTTCACGAACGAACTGGAATGCCATTAGAACAAATTAGCCTAGTTTACTTGTTCATCAACACTGATAGCATCTACCAGTTTACTTACTCTGAAAAGAAACATTTGGCTTTCAAAGAACGGCTAGAAGAAACACTCGCTCCTTTTATAGGAGACAACAATGAAAAGAAACATTTAGCTGACAAAATAACTCCTCAAGAAGCACATGATAAATGGCTGGCAAGAGAAATATCAACTACGGAATATTTAGCAGCAATTCCTGAAGTGGAATTATGAATCCAACAGAATTAAATATCACCAAAATCGAACTCACTTCTAACGGTGGTTGGACGCTCAATATTCTCTCACGTCGAGTAGCAACTATTACTGATCCCTTGGGAAACCGGAAAACCAGCTATTTCGGGTTCGATACCAAAGAACAAGCCGAAAAGTTTAGAGATTGGCTTCTCCGAAAAAACAAATGTAGTAGTGCAGTTATCCGTCACTCCGAACGATTAGCTACTGAATGGGAGGTAAAAACTTGGAATGTACCAACCTCCCTAATTCTTAAATGCGCCGTTAAAGATTTAAAGGAATCTAGCAATGCAACTATCTCTACTGAATCTGTCCTATAACGAGGATAACTCATCACTAGATATTTTCAATATTCCTAACTTAGAAAAAGCAGAAACTCTCCGCAAGCTAGCTACCTCAATGCAGTCAAATATTGACCAAAAGAAAAATCCTGCTATTGGGAATCAAAGGGCAACCAAGCGCCGTAAAACTATAGCTCAAGGGATAATCCAAGAAGGAATTGAACTTGAGATTATCCAGTCTTGGTTATTTGCGATCGCACAAATGTGGGAAATAGGAAATATTCCACCAATACTACGCGGTATATCTCGCAAATCACAGGTGGAAGTGCTATTTAGGATTTCTCAAAGTGGAGAACCTAGCCAGAAAGTCCAAGAAATACTAGAAGGCGAATATTACCAAGACTGGGTAAAATCTCTCAGTCGCGCGGGGTTAAATACATCAGGCGAAATCATATCAGCAATAACAGAAATTCAACAGGTAGTAAAACCTGAAGCAATTGATACTACCAAGCAACGACTAAACAAGCTTGAGTTAGAAATCATTGGCATGAAATCTGGAGATTTCTTCCCTACTCCCAAACCAGTCTGTCAGCGACTTGTTCAACTGGCAGATATTGAAGCAAATTGGCGAATTTTAGAGCCTAGCGCTGGTAGCGGAAATATTGCTGAGTATATCACTAATACCTACCCTAATATTCAACTAGAGGTAGTTGAGGTGAATTACAACCTACGACAAATTTTAGAACTCAAAGGATTTAATCTCGTAGGGAAAAACTTTCTGGAGTTTAACCCCAGTCATTTATACAATGCCTGTATCATGAATCCTCCATTTTGCGAACTTGTTGAGCATATCTATCAAGCTTGGAAGTTAATTATATCAGGTGGTGTATTAGTTTCAGTCGTCCCTGAATCGGTTTTCTTCAACCGGAAGTATCAAAGCTTTAAAGAGTGGCTACAGAGCAATAATAGCTATGTCGAATTGGTAGATAAAGATGCCTTCTTGAGTTCAAATAACCCTACAAATGTCGCTACTAGAATCGTCAAAATTATTAAACCATAGTGTACTACAAGCGCATGGCGTACTGCCAAATTGAGCAAACTAGGTATGTCACATACATCTTCCCTAAATGGGGAAAGTATACGAGATACAAAACCCTTACACAGCAAGAATTAGAACTAGCAGTTACTAAGTGCAAGCTTGCTGGTTGGAAAGTCACTAATGTCACCAAACTTACTAATAAAATGCTTGAAATTAGACCCCAACGAACAAGGAGATAAATATGGCAATTGAAACTATTGCTTCCTACAGATTTATTCCTGGTAAAGATAGTCACATAACAACTTATGGCGCACCTGAAGAACAAACAGTTGCAATACACAATTCAAGCACAACATCTGTGTCACTGACTTTCACAACTGAAAATACATCTGTTCTTAGACAAATTATCATCAATCTTCAGCAAATATATCAGACACTTTTAAACACCAAAACTGGAATTATTCAGGAAGACACTTACATGAACAACTTTACCGAATTAAAGAAAGAGTGCATTGAGAACAGCACTGTGAGAGGGTTTACCTCGGGAGCATCCCAGTTTTTTGCAAAGAAGGCGAAAATCAGTCAGGATAAGTAGGA
>NZ_CAWUDO010000067.1:0-48355 GCF_963920935.1 Nostoc sp. CCY 9925
ACAAAGGTGCAGGTCGATGCAACAAAGGTGCAGGTCGATGCAACAAAGGTGCAAGTTGATACATCAAAGGTGCAGGTCGATGCATCAAAGGTGCAGGTCGATGCATCAAAGGTGCAGGTCAAGAAACGTCTAATTTGTAAGCAACCTTGGCGAGGTCATAAGCTAAAGCAAAAGCCATTTCATAGCCTTCTTCTTCCTCAATTAACCCGCGTGTTACTAACCCCGCTAACCAGTTACAACCTACACGTCGCCAAACTGTGTGGCGGGCAGGAATAGAAACAAAAGCCCGTGTATCATCGTTAAAGCCAGCAGTGTTATAAAGTCCGGCTGTTTCCATTACTTGATTGAAGTACCGTTCCATTCCATTCATACTGTCGTGAAACCACCAAGGCGGTCCCAGCAAGACTGCGGGATAATGACCGGCTAGGGGAGCTAGTTCGCGGCTATAAGTGCTTTCATCCAATCCAAACAGGATTAAGTGAAAGTCCTTATGATTCCCGTAGGCTGACAACAACGGGTGCAAATTTTCCGTCCACTCTATTTTCAAGGGAATATCAGCACCTTTATCAGACCCAAACCGCTCAAAGACAGCTGAATTATGGTTACGCATAATACCGCAATGCATTTGCATCACCAGACCATCTTCTACGCTCATCCTAGCCATTTCCATGAACATATGACCGGTAAAACGCTCTGCATCACCGGGATTTAGCTTATTGGCTAATGCTCTAGCAAAGATAGCTTCTGCTTCTTGGTCGGTAAGATGATTGGTATAAGGTGTAGCTGCACTATGGTCAGTAGCTGTGGCGCCCATTTCTTTAAAAAAGGCTCGACGTTCTTCTAGAGTTTGCACAAAAGCAGCATAATTGCTAATTTCTCGCCCAACAGTACTTTCGAGCTTCGCTAGATTTTCCCGCCAACCAGGAGTATCTAGGTTAACTACTGCATCTGGTCGAAAGGTAGGTTTGATCTGAGTAAAACCTTGTTGGTGTAGCGATTGATGGTATTCAAGAGTGTCACTAGCCGCATCGGTAGTGCAAAGGACTTCAATATTAAACTTTTTAAATAAAGCACGAGGTGAGAACTCAGGTAACAATAACAGCTTTTCCAGATAATCATAGATATGTCCGGCATTGCGAGAATTTAAAGGCTCATCCACCCCAAAGACGTTAGTGAGTTCGTCTTTCAGCCACAACCCAGAAGGAGTACCTTGGAATAAGTAAAAATGGTCGGCGAAAAGCTGCCAGATTTTGCGGTGGTCGGTTTCGATTGGTGAACCATCGCGGCTAGGTATGCCTAAAGCTGACAAAGGTACGCCCCGACTATAGAGCATCCGGAAAATATAGTGGTCAGGAATAATCAATAATTGCGTTGGCGAACCAAAACGCGCTGCTGGATTAGCTAGCAAGGCTGGGTCTACGTGTCCGTGGGGACAGACCAGCGGTAGAGTAGATATGCTGTCAAAAAATTGACGCGCTAGTTGTCTTTGAATTGGTTCTGGAGCGAAACAGCGATCGCCAGATAAACTCCACTTTTTCGTCAACATATTTTTTATCCAAAGTTCAAAAATTTAGTCATTATTCCTAACCAGCTGAAAATGGGCATTTAGTATTGAGCATTGGGCACTTGTCCTGAGCAACTTGCCCTGACTTGTGCTGAGCGTAGCCGTTGGCGCAGCCTCTCGTAGAGAAGTATTGGGCTTGGGGTACGGGGCATTGGGCATCCTGTATTGGGACTGCTGTTAGCCCATTAACAGTTACGAATTCTCTTCCTTGAGCGAATGCAGCAGTACTACCTCGCTTTACTAGAAAAGGTGATAAAACAAGATTTTCCACACTTTTTTCTTCTAAACTTTTTTCTTCTAATAAGTCGAGTAACATTTGCATAGCCAAGCGACCAATTTGCAACATTGGTTGGCAAACTGTCGTCAGTGACGGCGTTACATAACGACAAAGAGCAATATCGTCAAATCCAACCAAACTTAAATCTTGCGGTACTGAAATATTTAATTCCTGGCAAGCTAAGAGAGCGCCAACTGCTACCATGTCGTTGTAACAAAATATGCCTGTGACGCCAGCGGCAAATAGTTGAGGTAGCATCTTTTTTCCAGTATCAACATCGCTGATTCTGATATTGTCTTCATCACTAATTGCCACCCAATCGCTATTTTGCGGTAAACCAGCTTCTCTCAAAGCTGTGCGATATCCTTCTAGGCGTAGCTGGTTTGACTGACTGCGATCGCCCACACCCAAATAACCAATAGCCGTGTGTCCCAAACTTATCAGATGCTCTACCGCCAATCGACCGCCTAAAAAATCATCCACTGTGACTGTGTGAAATGTTTCAGGTTGATCTTCTGTCTGACTATTAATCAAAACTATTGGTACAGCAATTTCTCCTAGTTGATTTGTATTATTTTGATTAATCCGTGAATCAGTGACTAATATTCCGTCCACTCTGCGACGATGAAAATTATCAATAGCTGCTATTTCCTGCTCGAAATCCCGGTGTGAAGCAGTTAAGAAAACACTCAAACCTGCCGTTCTCGCTACCTGTTCAATTCCCTCTACCACCTCAGCGTAAAAGGGATCTGCAATTGAAGTCACCACTACCCCAACAGTATTAGTGCGTTGATTTTGCAAGCTTTGAGCGATGGCGTTCGGTACATAGTTCATTTCCCGCGCTATTTTCTTAATTTCCTCTCTCACCTTCGGGCTAATTAGAGAGTTATCTCGCAAAGCACGCGAAACTGTAGAATGAGAAACGCCTGCTCTACGAGCAATATCTTCAATTGAAACTTTTCGTTTCTTCATAATCTTACCATATTTAATGCAAACGTGTGCATTATAATTTTAATTATTAGCAAAGTTGAGTCATCTGTCAATGTATTTACTCTGTAACCAAGCACAAAACTTGAGTTAAGGAGAAAGTGTAACAAAAAGTTAGCTAAAACTTTGTTGTTTCAAAAATAAATATTCCGGTTGAGTGACTTGAGAGCAGATTTCCAGCAAATTGGAGTACACCATCTAAATCTGGTACTAAGCAAACAGAGGATCTTATTCTGAATTCTGACTTCTGACTCTGATATAACTGAGCTTTTTTTGTAAAACTATGAGCGACAAGTCAATGATTATCATCATTATGGGTGTTTCTGGAGCTGGCAAAACCACCATAGGAAAACTGCTAGCAGATTCTCTAGACTGGCAATTTAGCGACGCTGACGCTTTTCACTCGCCGGAGAATGTTGAGAAAATGCGGTGCGGTATTCCTCTGAGTGAAGCAGACAGAATACCTTGGTTACAAGATTTGCAAACAGCTATTAAAAACTGGCTGCAAGAAAATAAAAATGCGGTGCTAGCGTGTTCCGCTCTTAAAGAAAGCTATCGGCAATTTCTGGTTGTGGATAGCGAACGCATGAAGCTAGTTTACCTTAAAGGTTCTTATGAATTAATTCAAAAGCGCTTGCTAGAGCGTCATAACCACTATATGAGCGATAAACTGTTAGACAGCCAGTTTAATACTCTAGAAGAACCATTAGACACTATATATATAGATGCCATCGAGACACCCCAGGTAATTGTCCAAAACATCAGAACAGCTTTAGGAATTTAGCATCTGTGGGCGTATTACCTGGGAGCATCAAAAGAAACACAATGTTAGCTTATATCTCCATAAAGGAAAATTAATCACCTCTGTGCGAAAACACATCTAAAACAAATATAAACTAATCGCATTATTGTAGTCATAGAAGGAAAGTGATGTTTCTAAGATTAGCGCAACAATATCAGGAAGTCGTTCAAGACTTAGTAATGAGCTTGCAAGCTTTATCAATTGCACTTGAGAAATGTGGTTATACTACATCTTGTTATACGTGTGGCAACCAAATCAAGAGTGCTTCATTTATGGTTAGCTTAACAGACAAGCACCTGATTCGATTTTTAGTGTCTGATTACGGTATTACTTGGATGGAAATCTTGGATGACCGCGAATTAATGAAGTTAGAGGGTGCAGAAGCAATCAATCAATTGCGGGAGTTGTCGGATATTGTCAAGTATCCAGAGCAACAAATTGACATTGTTAACTATCGACAGCAGAAAATTCATCTAGCCAAGTAAGCAGGGCGGCCACATCATGTCAATAAGCAAAGTATATTGTCAATAGAGTTATAAATAATGTCATTAACTCTTACTTATTGCGAAAATTTTAGGCGATCGCTTTGGTATAAGGTCATTGCTACCGACAACGCACGGGCAGCGTGAGTAATTGATAGACAGGTTATGCAAAAAAACTTAACACACACTTTTGCACACGTGTGCAAAACTAAATATATAGAGTTTATGCACACCTGTGCATGGATGAATTCCAAAAGTTTTATCTAACATGACAACTTAGATCCAGTAAAAGTAGGAAAATATGTCTCAAACTCTAAATCATTCAATCCAAGAAGCTCAAAACAATCCTTTGCATTCACTAGAAGAATGGGAAGAAGACTTACTCCATCGCTATCCCGATCCAAACAGCATAGTTAAAGAAGGTAAAACTGTTGAAGCCTATAGAAATTACGAAACAACTACTAGAGATACAGTCCAAGAATTTTACCGCTTAAATCATATTAATCAAACATATGATTTTGTACTACAAAAAAAATCAGAGTTTTTAAAGTTTGACAAAAAAGAAATGACTGTTTGGGATGCGGTAGAATTTCTGAATCAATTAGTTGATGATTCAGATCCTGATACAGACTTAGACCAATTACAACATTTGTTGCAAACATCAGAAGCTATTCGCGCTGATGGTCATCCTGATTGGATGGTGCTAACAGGTTTCTTTCATGATATGGGGAAAGTGCTGTGTTTATTTGGCGAACCCCAATGGGCAACTGTCGGCGATACCTATCCTGTAGGTTGTGCATTTTCAGAGAAAATTGTTTTCTCTGAGTTTTTCAAAGATAATCGCGATCGCCATAACCCGAAATATAACACTAAATATGGTATCTACAAACCCAATTGTGGATTGAGTAATGTACACATGTCATGGGGACATGATGAGTATTTCTATAGTATGATGAAACCTTACTTGCCCGAAGCTGCATTGTACATCCTTCGCTATCACTCATTTTATCCTCAACATCGTGAGAACGCCTACGAGCATTTGATGGATAAACACGATGAAGAAATGTTTAAATGGGTGAAGTTATTCAATCCCTACGATTTGTATTCCAAAAATCCCAATCCTCCTGATTGGCAAAAACTTAAACCATACTACGAAGACTTAGTGGCTAAATATTTACCACCAACCTTAAAATTTTAAATTTCTGACGCCACAAAACCAGAGATTTTGGTTCCTGATTGAGTTTCTCAAGATTGCGATGATTTTTTATTCGTCATTGTCAGCAAAAATTTTTCTCCAAGCTTCAATCTAAGGGAATATTTTTCAAGTCAGAATGGCATAATTTGTGTCTGTAATACTATCAAAACTGTAGAAATATCTTTAGTTTACAGCCAATTGCTCGATTTTTTGGGATTATCTAGTCAACTGAAATAAGCGCAAAGCTAATCATTGCGTCCATTCTTTGATATCAAAATCTTTCTGTGCCTTCTCAAGTTTCCTTCGCGGTTGACTTTGACAAAGCCATCGCCGAATTTTGGCGATCGCATTCATCTTGGCATCAGAAATCATCAAAATTTACTCATCTGACATCATATTACATTGAAATGAAAAACACTTCTTAATTTTGTAAACTTCGATAAAGTAAATTAATTTTTGGGAAAAATCCACGATAAAATGAAAAGCCAAATAACAAAAGAAGTTTGAAGTTTGATCGCCTAAAATTCTTTGAATTTTAGTAAACAAATTTTTTCAGACTAACCAGTTTCAAATAAAATTTTCCCAAAAAACAAAAAACTGGATTTGTGAATTATTGTAACGTTCAGTATTTTGCTTTAATAAGCAAAAACTTAATTTAGTGTGACTAATAGCAAGAACTCAAATAACATCAGACTGCCAATAGAGGTTTGAGTTTAACTTGCCAAAGCGAGAAGTGACACTAAATGCTGAAGGTGTCAATGATTTTATGATCTTGCGGATTTATATTCTGCTAATTTCCCTCAAGTTCAAAAGCATTGTTGGATTATAGATGAATATGAAAAAAGTTTGTTTATTAGCTAGCATATTAAGTCTTGTTGGGACTGCGGTTGTGGGTTGTAATAGCACTCCAAACAATAGCACCGCTACCGATAATACTACTAATACTGCTATTAACACGAGTTTAGAGAATAAAGGATTGCAAACAATTGGCATTACCTTGGGCGATTTAGGTAATCCCTTTTATCTAGCAGTGCAGAAGGGAGCTGAACAACAAGCAAAAAAAATTGGGGATATCAGAGTTAATACAGTTTCCAGTGGCTTCGATCTGAACCAACAAGCCAACCAAATCGAAAATTTCACAGCGGCGAATACCGATCTAATTATCCTGAGTGCGGTTGACAAAAAAGGAGTTAAACCAGCGATCGATCAAGCGAGGAGCGCAGGTAGGATAGTGATTGCAGTAGATTCAGCCGTTGATGCAGACGTGGATGCGATGATTAGCTCTAATAATATCCAAGCTGGAGAGATTGCTTGCAAGTATATTAGCGATCGCCTCAACGGCAAAGGTAATGTAGTTATTCTCAACGGTACACCGATGGACTCAATTAATCAGCGAGTCAGTGGCTGTAAGAGTTCCTTAGCCAAATATCCAGATATCAAAATCATCTCAGACCAGAACGCAGAAGGGACAAGGGATGGCGGACTAAGAGTCATGACTGACGTGCTGACAACCTTTGGCAAAATCGATGCTGTTTTTGCCACCAACGACCAAAGCGGCGTCGGCGCAGATTTAGCAGCCAGACAAGCAAGACGTAAAGAATTTTTTATTGTTGGGGTTGATGGTTCGCCAGATGCAATCAAAGCAATGGAAGACAAAGACGGTGTATTTGTTGCAACTGCCGCTCAAGATCCCGCAAGGATGGCACAAAAAGCCGTCGAGGTTGGCAACGATGTCATCCAAGGCAAAAAACTCAGTAATTCTGAGATTCTTGTTCCAGTCAAGTTGGTCACCCGCGATAACCTTGGTAGCTACAAAGGGTGGTAGTGGGGGCAGGGGGGAGATGGGGAAGCAGGGGGAGCAGGGGGAGAATAACTCCTAACTCTTGTAGAGACGCGATTAATCGCGTCTCTACTCACCACTCCCATTGCCCCATGCCCAATGCCCCATTCAGATTTTTTTTAAGAGGAGAGATATGAATTTAAAAAAAATTGCGATCGCAGCGAGTTTAATAAGTCTGGTTGGTGGTACCGTAATTGGTTGCTCAAATGGTTCTGAAAATGGCAATACTGCTACTAATCCCGATCCCAACGCTGCTGGGAACACTGCTACTAATACTAGCGCCCAAAGTAAGGATGGGAAATTGCGATCGGTAGCTTTCACCGCTGGAGATTTAAGTAACCCCTTCTTCGTCTTGATGGGGCAAGAAATTGAAGCCACAGCCAAAAAAATCGGCGGTAATGATGTCAGGACAACCGTAGTTTCCAGTGCCTATGACCTCAACCAACAAGCCAACCAAATCGAAAACTTCACTGCGTCGAATACTGACATTATTATCCTGAATGCTGCTGATAAAAGTGGTATTAAGCCAGCAGTGGAAAAAGCTAAAGAAGCGGGCAGAATTGTGATTGCAGTAGATACGGGTGCTGAAGGCGGTGTAGATGCCACGGTTACGACTAATAATGTGCAAGCTGGAGAAGTTGGTTGTCAATATATTGCTGACCGCCTCAAAGGCAAAGGTAATGTAGTAATTCTCAATGGGCCTCAGGTAGACTCCGTGATTCAGCGAGTCAGTGGTTGCGAGAAAGTATTGGCCAAATATCCCGATCTCAAACTCCTCTCCAAAGACCAGAATGGAGAAGGCAGTCGGGATGGTGGACTGAGAGTCATGACTGATTTGCTGACAACCTTTCCCAAAATTGATGCTGTGTTTGCGATCAACGATCCCAGTGGAGTGGGAGCAGAACTAGCAGCCAACCAAGCACAACGTAAAGACTTCTTTATTGTTGGCGTCGATGGTGCGCCAGAAGCCATTAAAGCGATCGCTGCCAAAGATAGTATATATGCAGCAACAGCGACTCAAAATCCGCGAGGCATGGCAGCAAAAGCAGTCGAAGTTGGCAACGACATTTTGAACGGTAAAAAACCCCAGTCACCCACAATTTTGATTCCAGTCAAACTGATCACCAAAGATAACGTCAGCACAGAAAAAGGTTGGTAAATGGGGAATGGGGAAAATAACTCCTAACTCTTGTACAGACGCGATTAATCGCGTCTCTACTCACCACTCCCATTGCCCATTGCCCAATGCCCATTGCCCATTATTTTTACAGGAGTTACTCATGACCAGAAGTATTGAAACCTCCTTTCCTGAAGCACCAACCGCCGCCCCTGTATTAGAAATGCAAGGGATTGCCAAACGATTTCATGGTGTACCTGCTCTGCAAAATGTGAATCTCACAATTTATCCCGGAGAAGTTCATGCCCTCATGGGCGAAAACGGAGCAGGCAAAAGCACATTGATGAAAATTCTCGCCGGGGCTTATATTGCCGATGAAGGCGAGATTCGCATCAATGGTAGCCCCGTGAAAATTACCGATCCAGCTTCAGCACGCAAAGCGGGGATTAACCTGATTTATCAAGAACTGAATGTCGCACCCAACTTAACCGTTACCGAAAATATTTTTATGGGTAGCGAGTTGCAGCGGGGTCAGTTCTTAGACCGCAAAGCTATGGAAGAGGAAGCACGGCTAGTACTCCAAAGCCTGGGAGCAAATTTTACAGCCAATACCATAGTTGGCACCTTATCCATCGCCGAACAGCAGCAGGTAGAAATTGCCAGGGCGCTGAAAGACAAAAGTCGGGTTTTGGTGATGGATGAGCCGACAGCAGCCTTATCTGACCGCGAGACTGAGCGTTTATTTCAAGTCATTCGCAGACTGCGAGACGATGGCATTGCCATTATCTACATTAGTCATCGCATGGAAGAAATATATGCATTGGCTGACCGAATTAGCGTGCTGCGCGATGGTCAATACATCGGTAGTCTCACACGGGATGAAATTTCTGCCCAGCGGTTAGTGCAGATGATGGTTGGTCGTTCGATGCAAGACTTTTACGAACATCAACGCCAAACCAATCCCGGCCCAGTGGTGTTGGAAGTCCGAAATATTAGCGACGGACGCAAGATTGAACCGGCTAGTTTTCAAATTCGCGCTGGTGAGATCCTTGGTTTAGCAGGATTGGTAGGTGCAGGGCGCACAGAAGTATCCCGACTGATTTTTGGTGCCGATCGCAAGGCCAGTGGTGAAGTCTTCCTGAATGGCGTGAAACTGAATATTAATAGTCCCAGTGACGCCATTGCTGCCGGTATCGGCTACGTCCCCGAAGACCGCAAAGACCAGGGTTTATTTCTGGAAATGAGTTCCCGCAAGAATATTGCCCTGAACACACTCAAACAGGATGCCAAGGCTGGGGTTGTCAACTGGGGTTCAGTCAATCGGTTGGCGACCTCAGCGGTGGAAGATTTCAATATCCGACTGGCTAATTTGGAAATCAGAGCCGTGGATCTTTCTGGTGGCAATCAGCAGAAGCTACTATTAGCGCGTTGGCTGGCCATCAAACCAAGAGTCATCATGCTCGATGAGCCGACACGGGGCGTAGATATCGGCGCCAAGAGCGAGATTTACCGAATTATCAGCGAGTTAGCAGCCCAAGGCGTTGCTATTTTAATGGTTTCCAGCGAATTACCAGAAATCGTTGGCATGAGCGATCGCGTTTTGGTAATGCGAGAAGGACAGCTAGTGGGCGAACTCGACGACAGTCCCGGTAAAGAAATTACCCAAGAAAAGATTATGCATTATGCAACAGGAGCATCGGGAGTAGCAGAATCATGAGTCAAACAGTAAGACCTACTAATAGAAATAAAGTCGGCAACAATCCAAATGCCCGCCAACCGAGATCCATTGCCACCTTCCTGGAAGTTGCAGGTATTTTACCAATACTCGTACTTATCTGTATCTTATTTACCTTTCTTTCTCCCAACTTCCTCACAGGCGGTAACCTCGTCAATATCTTACGGCAAGCATCTATTAACATTGTCCTAGCCACAGGCATGACCTTCGTGATTCTCACCGGAGGCATTGATTTGTCTGTGGGGTCAATGTTGGCTGTTTCTGCCGTAGTTGCCTTACTTGTATCCCTACTTCCGGCTATAGGTTGGGCGGCTTTGCCTGCTGGTTTATTGGCAGGATTGCTTTTGGGCTTACTCAACGGCGCTTTGATCACCTTTTTGGACGTGCCACCTTTTATTGTCACATTGGGTTCACTGACTGCTTTGCGGGGTGTTGCCTATTTGATTGCCAAGGGAACAACAATTATTAACCGTGATATCAACTTTGCTTGGATCGGTAATAGCTATATCGGTCCTCTTCCTTGGTTAGTCATAATTGCGTTACTGACTGTAGGAGCTAGTTGGTTTGTACTGCGACAGACCGTTTTAGGAGTGCAAATCTACGCTGTGGGTGGTAACGAACGGGCAGCAAGATTAACTGGGATTAAAGTTAATCGGGTGTTGCTGTTTGTTTATGGCGTGAGTGGATTGCTATCAGGCTTGGCAGGTATCATGAGTGCCAGCCGTCTTTATAGTGCTAGTGGCTTATTGGGTCAAGGTTATGAATTAGATGCGATCGCAGCTGTAATTTTAGGTGGAACTAGTTTTACAGGCGGGATTGGCACAATTGGCGGTACTCTTCTTGGTGCATTAATCATTGCTGTCCTCAACAATGGTTTAACTCTGTTGAACATGTCTTTCTTCTGGCAACTAGTTGTTAAAGGGCTAGTAATTATCGTTGCCGTGATGATTGATCGACTCCGCAGACGTTCTAGACGATAGAAAGATAAAAGTTAAAAGTAAGAATTCACGAGTCAGAAGAGTTGAAAAATCAATGTTTATATATCTGCTTGATTTTGGTAAAATTATCAAGCTTGGGTATCTAAACCTTATTAATTCCAGATTCTGAATTCTTACGTAAAAAGTAAAATCCAATAAATAAATTTAGGCACTTCATAACTATTTTTATTTATTCTTGAGCTTGCCTTTTTATTTACTTTTTAAAATTCCATAAATTAGCAACACAACATTTTCCTACTTTTTTTTCATCAATCTGCATTTTAGTCTGCGAATCTACATTCTCCAGAACAATAATCATACAACAACCAAATATAAAATTTCGCTTCAGTAAATCAGTAATAAGATGGAAATTATCAAGACCGCTCTTTGCTCTTATGGATTGTCAGGGAAGGTATTTCATGCACCATTTATAAATCTGCATCCCGGATTTGAATTAATAGGTTCCTGGGAAAGAAGCAAAAAGCTAATACAGGAAGATTATCCTGATGTCAAAAGCTATTCTTCCTTAGAAGCTTTGATCGGAGATGAGCAAGTTGAATTAATAGTAGTAAATACGCCTACTTATACTCATTATGAGTATAGCAAAGAGGCTTTAATTGCAGGTAAACACGTAGTAGTAGAGAAAGCATTTACTACAACAGTAACAGAAGCAAAAGAACTCAAAAAATTAGCACAAGAAAAGCAAAAAAAATTATCTGTGTATCAAAATCGGAGGTGGGATAGTGATTTTCAAACAGTAAAAACAATTATCCAGTTAGGCTTATTGGGAGATATTATTGAAGCTGAATTTCATTTTGCTCGATACAAACCAACACTTAGCCATAAACAACATGTAGAACTTCCCGGACCGGGAGCGGGAATCATTAAAGATTTAGGGCCGCACTTAATAGACCAAGCTTTGCATTTATTTGGAATGCCTAATGCTGTTTTCGCAGACATGCGAATCACCAGGGCAGGATCACAGATAGATGATTATTTTGAGTTGATACTTTACTACGAGAAGCTGCGTGTAAAGTTGAAAGCTAGTTTCCTGGTGCGGGAACCTGTGCCGTCGTACATCATACATGGTACAAAAGGTTCTTTTCTCAAAAGCAGAGCTGATGCACAAGAAGACAAGTTACGGGCTGGTATGAAGCCTAACACTTATGACTGGTACACAGAGCCTGAAAGTGAATATGGCTTGTTGCACACAGAAAAAGACGGAAAAGTAATCCGAGAAAAAGTCAAAAGTTCACAGGGTAGTTATTTAGGCTACTACGATGAGGTTTACAAATCAATTGTCCATGGCCAGCCAATTCCCGTAACTGCCGAAGACGGAATTAATGTGATGCAGATTATAGAAGCGGCTATTAAAAGCAACAACGAGCAAAAAGTAATCGCAGTTTGAAGAAGAATTCAGAATTCAGAAATTTATCTGGACGTTAATTGATGGTTTCGTCATCAGGATTCAAAATCTAGAATCCTGACCGGAGCAACGGAAACGTCTGCGGCTTTGCTCCTGACTCGTGAATTTTGATCGGAGGTGGAGTGTCGGCGGCTTTGCTCCTGACCACAGATTTTTACTCATATCTGATTTCAAACAATACTACATCCAATGCTGAAAAATTTTTTGTACAGTTTTCCACTGCTCTTATTGTCATGCCCAGCAGTTTGGGCGATACCTTTGGAGGATAATTCAAATACCACAGATGCTAGCTTTAGCACCTTGCAGGGACAAGTCACCTCAGTCTCTCAGTTTTCCGATGTCCAGCCGACTGATTGGGCATTTCAAGCACTACAATCGCTGGTGGAACGCTACGGTTGCATTGCAGGTTATCCCAATTCCACCTATCGTGGTAACCGTGCTTTAACTCGTTACGAATTTGCCGCAGGTTTGAATGCTTGTTTGGATCGAGTTAATGAGTTAATTGCTACAGCTACTGGCGATTTAGTCAGTAAGGAAAACTTGGCAGTGCTGCAAAAATTACAGGAAGACTTTGCGGCAGAACTGGCTACTCTGCGCGGGCGGGTGGATACTTTAGAGGCACGTACAGCCACACTAGAGGCGCAGCAGTTTTCTACTACTACCAGGTTGAACGCTCAAATTATTACTGCTATTACCGACACTTTTGGCGATCGGGTAGGAGGCGATCGCGATGAATCCAACGCCATCTTTGCTACTCGCGGTCGTCTGAACTTGGAAAGTAGTTTCACAGGTAAAGATTTGTTGCGAGTCCGGCTGGAATTTGGCAACTTTGCTAATTCTAATGGCTCAAGCCAAATTGCGGCGGCCAGTGGTACAGGGATGACACGCCTAAACTTCGACAACGACAGCAACAATTCACTGATCATTCCCCACATTCGTTACTACTTCCCGGTGAGTGATTCCCTTTCCTTCGTTGTCGGCCCTGTAGGCATTGGTTACAACGACATCACAGACAACGTAACCCCTGCTACTATTGGCGATGATGGCAACGGAATTCCCTCACTATTTGGCAAGAACAGTTTTCTCTTCGAGCGGGGTGGCGGTGGTGCAGCCGTCAACTGGAGTATCAGAAAGGACTTGGTTCTGACTGTGGGCTACTTAGCAAATAGTCCCAATAACCCAACACAGAACAATGGGTTATTTGATGGCGGTTACAATGCTCTTGCTCATCTAGTGTATTACGGCAAACAAGGGGCTATTGGTGTCGCCTATTCTCATGGCTATAATCCTGCTGGCACTGTTGATGTCACAGGCAAAAGAGGTAGTGCCCTATCAAGCGCTCCCTTTGGCAACAACATTGCCACTTCCAACAGCATTGTCGGCGCTCAAGGATACTATCGCTTTTCGCCGAATTTCCAGATTCACGGTTGGGGTGGATATATTTGGGCAACTGCTGAGAGTTCTGGTTTGAGTGATGTTTCCAATGGTAGGGCTGGAACAGATTCTCTGTTTGTGAACAATGGCGATAATGCCAATGCCTGGTTTGGGGCGATCGGCTTGTCGTTTCCAGATGTGGGAGGTAAGGGAAACCTGCCAGGAATTCTCTTTGGTTTGCCACCGCGGATCTCTAACAGTGATGTCCGTGAAGAATCGGACAACGCTTACCACATCGAAGCATTTTATCGCTTACGAATGAACGACCACATCTCCGTGACTCCTGGTTTTTGGGTGATTCTCAACCCCGAAAACAATAGCGAAAATAATACTCAGTATGTGGGAGTAATTCGCACAACCTTCGATTTTTAAATTTAAAAAAGGGAGTGTGGGAGGTGTGAGAAGCTTTTTTTTCGAGGAGTGTCAAATTCTTCCAATTCTCTCGATACTCCCCACACTTATTTTTATTAACTAGCTTATATAGGAATCATATTTGATTTTTGAAATATACGTAGGGTGTGTTATGCCGTAGGCTAACGCACCAAAACCTTCGGGTGGTGCGTTACGGAAGCCGTAACACACCCTACACATACTTAGATTTTTTCAGAAATCAAATACTAGTCCTATACATGATTAAAAATTAATTTTTGTTAACTGTCTTAACTGTCTTAACTGTCCTTGCATTTCCATCAAAATTTTGATGAAATTAAAAAGGTTAAGTAACCTGAAACATAACCTTTTTTCGGCGTTGCTGATTTCATCTATGAAAACGATTGTGCATGATATCAAAATCCTTGTAGAGACGCTGCATTGCAACGTCTCTACATCTGGATTCATAGGGCAATTCTTTCTACTGCCCAGTTTGAAATCCACCCAGATACGCTTGTAATTGCTCTGCCACTTCTCTTGTTTGTTGTAGAGAGTTAGATATAGTACTAGACGAATCTGAGGTGTATTTTAAGGTTTCGGTAATGTGTTCGATCGCATCTTTGATCGCCTGGGAAGTTTCTGTTTGAGATGCTGTTGCCGTAAAAATTGATTGTACTAAATGATTCATCTGCCCAGATACTTCTAAAATATCTTCCAGACTAAATTTGGCGTTTTGTACAAGATTTGCTCTTTCTACTATCTCAGTCGTTCCCGATTCTATGGCTTTAACTAAGGCGCCAGTTTCCAATGCCATATCAGTTAAAACGCCTTGAATTTCTTGGGTGGCTTCGGCAGACTGCACAGCTAATTGACCAATTTGTTCTACTACTTTCGCAAAGCCTCGACCTCGATCGCCCATCCATGTGGCTTCAATGCTGGCGTCGCTGGCTAACAAGTTAGTTTGGGTGGCGATTTGCCCAATGGTTGATGCTACATGGGAAATTTTTTGAGAAGATTCACCTAGACTATTGATTTTGTTAGTTATTTGTGCAGTTGTCTGTTGCAAATTTAAGATGCTTTGTGCAGTAAAATCCATTGTTCCTTTGGCTGTTTCTGCTGTGTTAGTAGTAGTGATAACTACTTTCTGTAGTTCTTGAGTGGTATCTACCACTTTTTGAATCCAGAAATTCAGATTATCTACTTCTTGAAGACCATAGGTAATTTGTTCAACTTGTTTGAGTGTTTCATTTCCTATTTGCTGGACAAAATCAGAGTTTTCGCCAAGGAAAACATTGATTTGGTAAGCATTTTGTTGGACTTGAGTAACAATTTGCCACAAAGTGTAAATGATGCTATTAATAACATCAGCTAAGATGCCAACTTCGCCTGTTGGAACTTGAGAGCTAACAGTTAAATCTCCTTGGGATACCTTATTAACATCAGAGATAAGTTGTAGCAGTTGCTGTTGAAGAACTTGTTGACTACGCCTTAATTCTTCTTCTGTTTCCTTGCGCGAAGTGATTTCAGCTAGCACGCCAACAAAGTTGATTGTTTGTCCAAATACATCTGGGACAGGAGAAACCGTTAATTCACACCAGAAGTGACTTCCATCTTTGCGATAACTTTTCAGCACAACTTGGCATTCTCTGGCAGCCTCTATTGCCTGGTCTAATTCTGTAATTGTGTCTGGATCTGTGTCAGACCCTTGGAGAAATTGGTAGCTACATCCCAGTAATTCATCAGATGAATAGCCTGTAATTTTTTCCAAGGCAGCATTGCAAAATATAATTGGATTTCCTGGCTGGCGTGGATCGGTAATGAATATGGCGTTACTCGCTGAAGCGATCGCCCGGTCGCGAAGCCGCAAAACTTTCTGTGCTTGCTCAAGTTCAGCTACTAGACTCGCTTGTTCTAAAGCGATGCCAACTTGAATTGCTAATTGTTTAAATAAATTAATTTCATATTGTTGCCAATAGCGAGTTGTAGAACACTCGTGGGCACACAATAAACCGACAAGTTGATTGTTATGGATAATCGGTGCAATCAAATTCGCTTTGATTTCAAAACCTTCGAGAATTTCCCGGTGACATTGTGTAAAACCAGCTGCATAAATATCATTGGTAGCTCGGACTCGACCATTTTTGTACATTTCAATATAATTTTCTCGAAATGGGTCATTGACCGTTTTTCCTAAAGTTTTCGTCCAACCTTGGGTAACGGACTCGGCAATGATAGTGCCACTCCAGTCACTATTGAAACGATACATAATCACACGGTCTGTTCTCAATGCTTGACGAACTTCATAAACAGTTGTGTTAATGACATCATCCAATTTCAGCGATCGCCGAATTTTTAGGGTAATTTCTGTAAATAACTGTGAAAGTTTGCCTTGGGCATCTTGCTGTGCTAAAAGCTTTGTTTGGGCAGACAAACGCCGATCTATAAACGAAGTCAGCAGCGCAAAACCGAGAATCACGAATGTGGCAGTACCAATAGAAATACCCAGCAAAGTTAGGGAATCGTTGGTTTTTGCTAGCCCAGATATTGCTGTTGGGTTAGTCGGCATGAATTTAACAGCCGCCATCCCTGTATAATGCATTCCAGCGATCGCTCCTCCCATGAGAAGCGCACTGCCAATCTTTGCCCACCAGCCAGCTGTACTCGTTTGTGCGCGTAAATGAAACGCAATATTGAGTGCTAGAATCGATGCGCCGATGGCGATCGCTAGAGAAAGTAGAAACAGCACTGGGTTATATATGGCGGTTGCTTGCATCTGCATCGCCAGCATTCCGATGTAGTGCATGGAGGCGATACCAATACCCATTAACGTCCCACCAACCAGCAATTGCCAAATGCTTAACACTGGGCGGCTGGCAAGGAAAAGTGCGCCTCCTGAAGCAATGACAGCAGGTAGCATAGAAACCAGCACAATCAACATGTCATAGGTTATTGGTATTGCCATACTGAAAGCTAGCATGGCGACAAAGTGCATCGACCAAATACCGATTCCCATAACCATTGCACCGCCAATTAACCAAGCGACTTTCGCCGATGCTTTAGCTGCTGTCACCCTTGCGGCCAAATCAAGAGCAGTATATGAGGCGAAGACAGCGATCGCAATTGAAAGCGTTATCAGGCGTGGGTCGTAGATGCTACTCATATGAGGGAGTGTGGGAGGTGTGGGAAGTGTGGGAAGTGTGGAGAGATAAGGGAGTGTGGGGGTGTGGGAAGTGTGGGAGGTGTGGGGAGAATAACTCCTCAGTCAACAGTCAACATGCCCAATAAGAATTACAAATTCCCCATAGCTCGACTACTCTCTATATCTGTTTCAGTATCTTAATCAAAAGAGCAATTCGTGATATTCTCATACTTAGATACAAAAAATAAGTATGCAGCTAATACATACTCTATTTGTTTAGGATGAATTAATAATTTATATCAAAAAGTATGCACTGCCAAAGTTTTTGAAACGGGCATTTGTATATTGTTAATTCTAAAGAGTGCTTCCAAACAAACCTAAGTCAAGAAAACGTAATGATATCAACACTTTTGAGCGATCGCTATCGCATTATTAGCGTACTTGGAACTGGTGGATTTTGCGAAACATTCTTAGCCGAAGATACCCAAATGCCTTCGGGACGACGTTGTGTAATTAAGCAACTCAAACCAGTTACCGACAACCCAGAAGTTTACCAGTTGGTACAAAGGCGATTTCAAAGAGAAGCCGCTATTTTAGAAGATCTGGGAGGAGCTAGCAATCAAATTCCCACTCTTTACGCCTACTTTCAAGCAGATGGGCAATTCTACCTCGTACAAGAATGGATTTCTGGACAAACCTTAAACCAACAAGTAAAACAAAACGGTTGTTTTAGCGAAAGTGAAGTAATTCCCATTTTAATCAGTCTGTTGAAACTGCTGGACTTTGTACATAGCAAAGGCATTATTCACCGCGATATTAAACCAGACAATATTATTCTGCGTTCATCTGATGGCAAACCAATTTTAATTGATTTTGGTGCAGTGCGCGAAACAATGGCAACAGTGATGCATTCAGAAGGCACTGTTAGTAATTCAATTATTATTGGTACACCAGGTTTTATGCCTAGCGAGCAAGCAGCAGGGCGTCCAGTTTTTGGCAGTGACTTGTATAGCTTGGCGCTAACAGCTATTTTCTTATTGATGGGGAAATTGCCCCACGAATTGATGACAGATTCTTATACTGGAGAGCATATTTGGAATCGAGATGCCATCAGTCCCAATTTGATGGAAGTTTTAAAAAAAGCAACTCAATTTGATGTTAGGGAGCGCTATTCAAGTGCTAAAGAAATGCTGGATGCTTTGCAAAACATCGCCAATTCAGCTGCACCAAAAGTACCGATGTATAGTCAACTCTCTGCTTTGAGTAATTCTGTGATCCGCTTGCCAGCGCCTCAAAGTAGTAAACAAAATGCTATTTTTATTGGTAGCACTTTAATTGGCGGTGGATTAATCGGTGGGTGCGTGATTATTGGTCTTTTGTTAGCAAACTCTCCCCAATCTGGGACATATCAAGGAGCCACATCTTCCCTAATTCCAAAAACACAAGTTGGAGAAAATTCTTCCTTGTCTCTTCCACCTGGAGCGGCAAATTATCAAATAGGGACAATCCGAGAATCACCAATTACAAACGCTGCTAATTTACCTAATTCTTTTTATTTCGTAGCAAATTCTAGTTTGCCAAATCTGCAAGCTGCCATCAAGCAAGTGAAAATTTTACAATCCCAAGGAATTAGCCAATCAGGAGTGTTTTGGATACCAGATTACCCTAATTTATTAGAGAAAAAAAATTTATTTATAGTTTATATAGCCACCTTTAAAGACCGTCCCAATTGTATTAAGTTTCTCAAAAATTACGGACAAATCAATCCAGAAGCATATTGCGCCTTTGCTAGTAAAGACTTAAATGCACCAATGGCTAAAGTGTCTTTTAAGGAAATAAAGTGAAACAGAATTGAGGATTACGGGGCAAAAGGATCGTACTCAAATATTGACTTAAAGCTACAACCATCCTCCCAATCATTGGGAGGGTTGAAAACAAATCCCACTGCTGGCTTGATATCATCATATTGATTAAAGCCTACAAAAGTGATTGATTCTATATTAGATGACATTAATTAGTGACTAATTCTCTAAAAAGGGTTAGTAGTTTCTGGGACATTAATTTGTCACCGACGACAAATAATTAGTCACTGTACAACAACCCTGAAAATAGGGGTTTTTCGTTAAAGCCAGCAGTCGGATTTGAACCGACGACCTTCCGATTACAAGTCGGATGCACTACCACTGTGCTATGCTGGCAAGTTTTCTGTATGCATTGCTCTCAATGAGCAACCACAATTTCTAATTGTACCATAATGAATGTATTTGTCTAGAGCGATCGCTAAAAAATATCTATACTAGAAAATGGGGAGTAGGGGAAAACCTTTTTGATATTTGGTTGTGTGATTCTTCCGTGATGACTGCTTTGATCGCAAATTAGTCTAGAAAATCTGATATTTTGGCAATATCGCGGTTTTTCCAAGCATAGATGCTTGAATACGCCTTGCAAATGCGACGATCCCCAAAATCAGTGATTGTAATTACAAATAAAGTTGGTAAATTAATATTCATAGCAAAAGCTAACTCAAATCCTGGGCTGGACGCCAAAATATCTGGTACAGTTCTAAAATTGTACTTTTTTGACACGGCTGGGTAAAGAAACAGAATTATATAATTGTTCTTTACACATCACAAGCATGGCAGCGTTGAACGGACGAGATTTATTAAGTCTGGCGGACATCAGTCCAACAGAACTTCAAGAACTTCTGCAATTGGCAACTCAACTTAAAAGCAAACAGCTGAAGTTGCAGTGTAATAAAGTCTTAGGGTTGTTGTTCTCTAAAGCTTCTACTCGCACGCGGGTAAGTTTTACTGTGGCGATGTATCAACTTGGTGGACAGGTAATCGATCTTAACCCCAATGTCACTCAAGTTAGTCGCGGGGAACCTTTGCAGGATACGGCGCGAGTCTTAGATAGATATCTGGATATTTTGGCAATTCGCACTTTTGCACAGCAAGATTTGGAAACTTTTGCTAACTATGCGAAGATTCCGGTGATTAATGCGCTTACCGATGCAGAACATCCCTGTCAGATATTAGCGGATTTATTGACGATTCAAGAAGCTTTTGGCACCCTTGCTGGGTTAACTTTGACCTATGTGGGTGATGGAAATAATGTCGCTAATTCTCTGATGTTGGGCTGTGCTTTGGTGGGAATGAATGTCAGAATTGCCACTCCTAGCGGATATGAACCAGATTCTAAAATTGTAGAACAAGCAAGAGCGATCGCTAATCATAAAACCGAAGTCTTACTCACTCATGACCCAGAATTAGCTGCCAAAGGAAGTGCTGTACTTTATACTGATGTTTGGGCAAGTATGGGACAAGAAGCAGAAGCGGATAACCGTCTGCCTATCTTCCAACCTTACCAAATTTCCGAGCAGCTATTGAGCCTTGCTGAGCCAGAGGCAATTGTTTTACACTGCTTACCAGCCCATCGTGGTGAAGAAATTACTGAAGCAGTTATTGAGGGTTCTCAATCACGAGTTTGGGAACAGGCAGAAAATCGCCTCCACGCCCAAAAAGCTTTGCTTGCTAGTATCTTAGGGGCAGAATGAAGGAAGAGACGCGATTAATCGCGTCTGTACAAAATAGCAATTAATCGCGTCTGTACAAAATATAAGAGTCAGAATTGCGACGTGCGGCTGACTCTTGACGAGTTATTCGGAAAAAATCAAGAATAAATAGGTGAAAGAAAAGAAAAATATTCTTACTTTTGCCTTTAATATTTTTACTTTTCTATTGCCTATGGGGAGTTTTTTGTAGTACTAATGTTCTAGAGACATTTATAATTACTTCCCGCTTTCTTTATGGAACGTCTAACAGAAGCTCAACAAGAACTTTACGAATGGTTGGCAGAATATATCCGAACGCATCAACATTCGCCTTCAATTCGCCAAATGATGCAAGCGATGAATTTGAAGTCACCAGCACCAATTCAAAGTCGTTTAGAACATTTACGTACAAAAGGATATATAGAATGGACTGAAGGCCAAGCAAGAACGATTCGGATTTTGCGTTCTGTTAAACAAGGCATACCAATTTTGGGTACCATCGCTGCTGGTGGTTTAATAGAACCATTTACTGATGCTGTAGATCATTTAGACTTTTCTAATTTCTCGTTACCTCCCCAAACCTACGCTTTGCGAGTAGCTGGCGATAGCATGATTGAAGATTTAATTGCTGATGGCGATGTGGTATTCTTGCGTCCAGTAGCAGAACCAAATCATTTGAAAAATGGCACTATCGTCGCCGCGAGAGTTGATGGATTCGGTACAACATTAAAACGTTTTTATCGTCAAGGCGATCGCGTTACTCTCAAACCAGCAAATTCTAAGTACAATCCCATTGAAGTCAGCGCTATGCAAGTGCAGGTGCAGGGTTCGCTGATTGGTGTTTGGCGGGGGTACAACTGAATTGGGAAATGGGGACTGGGGACTGGGGACTGGGGAAGATGAGGGAGATGGGTAGGCACAGGGAGAATAATAACTCCTCAGTCAACAGTCAACAGTCAACACTCCCAATGTCCAATAATTAAGGTTCATCACCACATTTGTGCTTAACATTTTATGTACCTGACGGCAAATCCAGTGCGCCAACTGCCCACTTTCCGATTAAAAGTACCATTTGCGAGGGAAAGTAAGGGCAGTTATCAAACATCGCAACCATTACCAGGATGTCCAAGAAGACCTCCATCTTTGCAATTACGGCAATATCAGCAAGAAGCGATCGCCAGCTGGTTTGCTAATAATGGTAGAGGGACGCTCAAAATGGCTACTGGTAGTGGTAAAACTATTACGGCATTAGCGATCGCTTGTGAATTATATCAGCAGATTAATTTACAAGTGCTGTTGGTGGTGTGTCCCTACCGTCATCTTGTCACCCAATGGGCGCGAGAATGTGAAAAATTTAATTTGCAACCGATTTTAGCCTTTGAGAATTTACGCACTTGGCAAAGTCAACTTTCCACGCAAATTTATAATCTGCGTTCTGGTTCTCAACGGTTTGTCACCGTTATCACTACGAACTCCACTTTAATTGGAGATGGGTTTCAATCTCAACTCAAATATTTTCCCGCCAAAACTTTAATTATTGGAGATGAAGCACATAATTTAGGCGCACCCAAGTTAGAAGAAAGTTTGCCGCGCCGCGTGGGATTGAGATTAGCTTTATCTGCCACGCCGGAAAGGTATTTTGATGATTTGGGTACGCAATCTTTATTTGATTATTTTGGCCCAGTTCTTCAGCCAGAGTTCACTTTAAGGGATGCGATCGCCTGTGGTGCTTTGGTACATTATCTGTATTATCCTGTGTTGGTGGAGTTAACTGAAGCAGAAAGTATTGCCTATTTAAAGTTAACTAAAAGAATTGGGCGATCGCTACTATATAGAGAACGAGAAAATGGACAAGCAGGAGATTTTGAAGATAATGAAGATTTAAAGCCGTTATTGATGCAAAGGGCAAGGTTAATTGGTGCAGCGGAAAATAAATTAAATGCTTTGCGCGATTTAATGTCAACTCGCCGCGAAACTAGCCACACTCTTTTTTATTGTAGTGATGGTTCCCAAGAGGCGGGACAACGTTCATCGCTACGCCAACTCAAAGCTGTTGCTAAAATTTTGGGAGTAGATTTGGGATATAAGGTAAGCACCTATACGGCTCAAACTTCTTTAGAAGAAAGAGAAATATTACGTCATCAATTTGAAAGTGGAGAATTGCAAGGTTTAGTAGCAATTCGTTGTTTAGATGAAGGTGTTGATATTCCAGCAATTAAAACTGCGGTGATTTTATCAAGTTCTGGTAATCCTCGTCAGTTTATCCAACGACGGGGGCGAGTTTTACGCCCTCATCCTGCGAAAGAACGTGCAACTATATTTGACATGATTGTTTTGCCGCCAGATTTAGATAGAGAAACCATAGAAGTTGAACGCAATCTGTTAAAAAAGGAGTTACGTCGGTTTGTGGAGTTTGCTGATTTGGCTGATAACGCTGGTGAAGCCAGAATGAAATTACTGGATTTACAAAAACGATATGGTTTATTAGATATTTGATGATGAATTAGGGAATAGTTGTATTTTTTTGTAAAATTTTTCGAGTTATGAAAAAAGAAGTATTAAGTATGAAACAATAAAATTATGAGTTTGATCATAATGGGATGTCAGCACCTTTAAAAATTTTACTTACATCCCATTATGATCTAGATTATTTAAAATATATAATAACAGAAAACAATTAAACAATAAAGTATTTTTTCAAATAAAATTAGGATTTTAAAGATAATGCTAACAGTGGCTTTACTGAGGCAATTCCAGCACTAGAGAAAGTTAAAATATAGAGAAACTATATTTCAAAATCCGATATGTCACAAGAGGCGAATATCGATGATGTGCAGGAGCCAATAAACAGCGCACCACCAGAAGTACGGCGAATTATTGAGCGTGTATGGAAGCTGGAAAAAGGCAGGCTAGATAAGAAGATTAACAGCCATATAAATGATAATATTTTGGACATTATTAAGGAAGAGGTGCGATGAAGCTGACTTCAATCAAGCTCTGTAACTTTCGCTCCTTTTATGGTACGACACCAGAGATGCTCATCGCTGGGGGAGATGCTCAGAATACGACAATTATTCATGGCAATAATGGCTCTGGAAAAACTAGTTTACTGAATGCCTTTACGTGGGTATTGTATGATAAATTTAGTGCGGCCTTTGCATCGATAGAGCAGTTGGTGAATAAAAGAGCGATCGCAGAAACTCAAAAAGGCCAAGCTGTAGAATGTTGGGTAGAGATTGGCTGGGAACATGAAGGTAAACGCTATCGAGTGAAACGCACCTGTCGGGGTTATAAAAACGAAGGTGATTTTGACGCTGGTAAAACTCAATTAACCATGTGGGTTGGTGCGGATGATGGCAAATGGAATATACCAATTCAGCAACCAGACGATATAATTAATCAAATTTTACCCGCTAGTTTACATCAATATTTTTTCTTTGACGGCGAAAGAATTGAAGAAATAGTCCGTTCTGATAAAAAAGCTGAAATTGCTGAAGCTACAAAAATTTTCTTGGGTGTGGAAGTAATCAACCGTTCTATCAGACATTTGGGAGATGCTAAAAAAACTCTAGAAAATGAGTTAAAAGCTATTGGTGATTCTGAAACTAAACAGCTATTACGACAGCAAGAAAAGATAGAACGAGAACGTGAAGGCATTACCAAACGGCAAACTGAAATTAAAGAAGAGTTAGAATATCAACAAACTTTCAAAAAAGAGACAAGTAGTCGTTTACGAGAACTGAGTGCTGCTAAGGAATTGCAAGAAAGATGGCAGGATTTAGAATCACAGAAAGCAGCGAATCAAGAAGAATATAAAAAAACCAAGGAAGCGCTGAAGAAAGTTATCTCCGCACGGGGTTATACGGTTTTACTGTCAGAAACTACATCGCAGTTCCGAGGGATTATCAATGATTTAAAGCAGCGTGGCGAGTTAACCTCAGGAATTTCGCGGGAATTTGTGAATGATTTACTCAATTCTCAACGCTGCATTTGTGGTGCAGAGTTACACGAGGGTAATCATTCTCATACTCATGTGAGTACTTGGTTAAATAAAGCTGGTTCCTCGGCGGTGGAAGAAACTGCAATTCGGATGAGCGCACAAGTAGATGAAATTGATAAGCAAGCGATAGGATTTTGGGAAGAAGTTGATAGAGAACAAACTAGAATTAATCAATTAAGGCAAAGTATATCTCAAATTGAAGGCGATTTAGATAATATTCAAGAACGGTTGCGAAAAGATGCTAATGAAGAAATTAGCAGTTTGCAAAAAAGATTAGATGAAATTGAAAGTAAAATTGATGAATTAAATCGAGAACAGGGTGCAAATCAGCAGCAAATTGCTCAACTTACAACTGAAATTGAAGGTTTAAACAAACAAATCGCCAAACAAAAGCTGAATGAAGATAAGCAAACTTTAGCACAGCGACGAATTAATGCCACTCAAGATGCAATCGAACGATTAACAGAAGTTAGAAATCGTCAAGAACAACAATTTCGTCTGCAATTAGAAAAGCGAGTGCAGGAGATATTCACAGAAATTTCTGTAACTCCCTATATTCCTAAAATTAGCGATAAATATGAACTGACATTAGTAGAAAATACTACAGGGGTGGAAGCACCAGTTGCAGCATCTACCGGGGAGAATCAAATTCTCAGTTTATCTTTTATAGCCAGCATCATTGACAAAGTGCGGGAATGGAGTGAAAAACGAAAAATGATGATGATTCCCGATAGTAGTACTTTCCCAATTGTGATGGATTCGCCGTTTGGAAGTTTGGATGAGAATTCGCGGCGACACATTGCGAAGACAATTCCCCAATTAGCGAATCAGTTGATAGTTTTAGTTACTAAGACTCAATGGCGGGGTGAAGTAGAAGCAGAAATGACAGACAGAATTGGGAGAGAATATGTGCTTACGTATTATTCTTCTAAGCCAGATTGCGAACAAGATTATATTGAGTTGGGTGGGGAAAGATATCCTTTGGTGAAACAAAGTCCGAACGAGTTTGAGTATACGGAAATTATCGCGGTTGAACGAGACGGGTAATTACTCATGCAGAGGCGCGGAGGTTTTTTTAGTTACAGTTGAGAAAAGGAATGAGGTGATGGTGGCGAATCCAGACAGAAATTATATGTCTCCACAGGAATATCTGAAATGGAAATTTAAATTTCACGCAGAGGCGCAGAGAGAAGAGAAGATATGAGTATTAAAACTGAAGCAACTATTGAAGATTTGTACGAATTACCAGACAATTGTAAGGCAGAGATTGTCAATGGAAAATTGGTACTAATGTCTCCAACTGGATTTTTACCAGGACGTGCAGGTGGTGAAATTTATGCAAGTTTACGGGATTATGAACGTCTAACAAAAAGCGGCTATGCTTTACCTGATAATGTCGGTTTTATTGTCAATCTCCCTCATCGTCGTTCTTTAAGTCCTGATGCTGCATTTTATACTAGCAAACCTACAGGTGGGAAGTTTCTTAATGGTGCGCCTGTGTTTGCTGCTGAGGTAAGAAGTGAAAATGATTATGGCGAGACAGCAGAGAAAGATATGGCTAGCAAACGCCGTGATTATTTTGCGGCTGGTACTTTGGTAGTTTGGGATGTGGATGTACTTAAAGAGGAAGTTATCAGAGTATATCGTGCTGGTAATCCTGAAAAACCGCAAGTTTATCGCCGTGATGAGGTAGCTGAAGCTGAACCCGCAGTACCAGGATGGACTATGTTAGTGGATAATTTATTTGTTTAGCGATCGCCCACATACTAGTATAAAATAATGCGCTAATAATTACTATCACTTCCAACTTTCGGTTAAAATAGCAACAATGTAAATATTAAAACAATGGCTGCAAATAGAATCAGGGTTGCTAAAGATAAGGCTGAGTTAGTGAAATCTCTAGTCGCATCAAAAGACACAACTGGGCCTTTTCAGACTTATGTAGAAGTAATGGTGTTTGCCGCAGCATTGGGCGTTAAAAATAAAAAGCGCGTTCCTTTGGGAGAAACTACAAAAAGAGAACCATCTCCAATTCCACAAGAAAATTTTGCTTCATTGGGATATGACCTAATCATTAAATTATTAGGAATCAATGAAACTAAAGATATCAACATACTTTCATCTAGAGAAGAACAAGATGAAGATAAACGTACTCAAATATTTGAAGAGTATGCTAACGCAGGACTGGAAATTTTACAAAATGAGTTACGGGGTTCTGTTGACTACTCAGAGAGAATATTACTCTTCCTTAGTTTAGAAAGAGATGGTTATCCATCTGAGAAGCAAGAATTTGATTTACGTAGCTTTTTATAAAAAGAGGTTAAAATTTTTTTAATATGAAAATGATCTTGTTTTAAACGTCAGTTTCCGCAAACATTGGGAAGTAACGATAAATATTAGAGTAATTTTCAATATCTTTTGAAGATACACCAGGTAAAGTAACTGTTGAAATATCATTAACTGGAAGTTGAGTATCTAGATAACGTAATTCACGATAGGTAAGATTAGGAACTTTAATTAAATATTCTTCTTCTTGAGTCCTGATAAATGGTAGCTGATCAAAATAACAATTATCAACCTTATCCTTTTGTTCTTGGCTATATAGTATACCTCCTACTGTTAACATTTTTGCACCATCAGCATAATGAAAATTTAATAACTGTTGATATGTAATCTTAGCAGGCTTTTGTAATCCACCATTTCGATCAGTAAGTGTTTCCTGAATCTCATTATTAATAATACTTCTTAAAACTTTTGCAGTTCCCCATTGAGCTAAATATTTCTCAAATATAGATGGGGAAACTCTTTCTTCTCCAACTGACTTTTTTAAGGTATCAAGGCGTGTACTTGCTTCTCCAGAAGGATGAGCGTTAACTGAAATAATAATTACACTTCCAGGGCTAACATTTGAACAAACTGTCTTAATATCTGCAAGAACATTTTGATTCAAGTTTCCATCATAATCTAACCATACTATAGTACTTAGATTGTTCCATTCTAGCGTGGGTAAAATTACGTTTGATTCACCAAAATGAATTTGGATACATTTGAATGGACAGTTAAACTCGAAACGTTTACTATTGTTAGTATCTCTCTCAATGCTATGCATGGAATAGAAATTTAGTGCTTTATGAAAGAGATAGAAGTCAGAAAAGTACGCCGAACCAAATCCAATGTAACGATACTTTTCGACTGGACAAATTACAGAGAGACGACGAAATGTTTCACACAGCATTTTTCTCTCTATACTCTTCGCTGGTCGAATAGCGTAATTAATATCTTTGTAGCTTCCGCTCACTCTTCATCACACTCCATTTTAATAAAGTAATCAAATGTTTTTTCTCCCACTTCCCTAAGCGTTTTTGCCTCCAGTAATTTTTGAACTTTAATAACTTCTGATTCAGGCTTAGAATATTGAATATTTTTCATTGCCTCTTGTTCAGTAGGTAATAATTCTAGTTCAGGAGGCGATATACTAAATGGACTTTCATGTGTAATAGAACTTAGCAAACAAAAATCAGCTTCTTCAATAATTTTCTCTAAAGGTGTTTTATCTTCATCTTCTAGCTTCCTTTTATCTTTGGAATTTTCCCTTAATACATGAATTACTGGTTTCATAATATTAATCATTTCCAAGCGTACTGACCTATAGAGCGGTAAGTCTGAATCAACATCACTTTTAGTAGTATTCCAAGGAAGAAGATTAGGTTGAGTAGAATTAAAAAATGCAAACCCTCTAAACCTGGCATAGTCATTATGGTAGTTTGGATTTCCCGCTTCTCTACCCCAACCAGTTGTACGAGATTGGTCTGCCTTAAGAATTAGTCTTTCATTACAGAAAATATGCCAACCTGCTTTACTTGGTTCAGGTTCAGCAAGACCGGCATATATTTTAACAGCAACAATCTCCTCTTCTTCTTTGATTTCTCTATTACTATATGCTGGAGTAATTTTATCTGAAACTAAGAGATGGAGAGGAGAAGATTTTAGGGAAATTCCATTTAAATATATTTTTAATCCTTGCTCTATACTCATTTGGTGATCTGCTGTAAGTTCATTACTCAAGCGTGTTTGATAATTGGCTAATGCAAATTCTTCAGCTATACCTGGATAAAGGTCTCTGACTTCTATTACTGTTCCCAAATGATGTTCTGTAGTGGGAGTAAAATTTTCTTGAAGTTCGTTGAAATGGAAGTCCCAATCATCTTTATTATGAGCCCATTCTTCAACATTCTGTTTGACAATAAATCGAGAGCTTTCAGCGATAGACTCTATGCTAAAAGTTTTTCCTATTTTAAAAAGCGCTCTTTTCATCCCTACACCAAATCGCCCAATAGAATATTCAGTACTAGGCGTGCCATCTGCCCTGCCAAAACGAAATGCATACTTTCTTGCAACTTCTACTGGAATACCACCACAGTTATCACTAATTTTAAAATGTTGTTCAGATGCTTCAATATAAACTTCTAAGCCATTATAGTTATTATCTTTTCTTAGTCTCTTAGCTCCATCAATGCAATTATCTACAAGATCCGAGATTGCACGAGTTAAATCTAAATCTTTTACTAGCATATAGATAAAAAACTCTTTTGTAGGAGATGCTACTATTCGTCGCTCTATATCAGTCTGATCAGACATATATTTCCTTTATTTAAATAGTAATTTAACCTGTTAGGAATGCTAATTTTCTTGCTGTTTGAGGAGGATAAACTGTTAACTAGATACTATTGATTTCTTCGAGGAAACAGTTTTTAATAAACTCAAATTTTTTAGAATTTAATTATTTATTTCACATAAAATATAACAATAAAATAAATCAACCATAACATATATCCTTATTATTGTCGATTGGTAATATTTATATTGTAAATATTACCAATCGAATTCCAAATTAATGTTATTTAAACTATTGTTACAAAAGTAATTAAGTACAAAGGAAGCAATGAAAAAGTTTTGTCCGAGTTGACTTAAGGATTCAAGATTAGTAATTACAGGATAGGTGGAAGTCCTACCGCTTTTGGTTCAACAAACTTGCCATCAAAACCTATAGTTTTATCTTCCACAGTCCTAGCATCCGCCAAAGACTTACGAAGTTCAGCACGTTCCATCTGTTCCTGAATTCCACCCAGAATATAAACCAATAACTTCGCCGCCAAATCTCGTCCAGCAACCTGCACTCGCTTTTTATTTGGGTCATACAAAACCCCATACCAGAGAGATTGGGGATATTCCACACCACTAAAACCACCTTGCTGGTCAAACTTCCGCAGTTTCTTAAAAATATCTGCGAGGGAAAAACCTTTTTTAAAAACCAAAATTCCCAAAGCTTGCGCTAATGCAACTTGAGCAACTGGACGGAAAAGCATATTTCCTTCACCTCCATCTTTCTCAAAGCTGAAGCGCCGTAAAGCTGGGGTATCCTCGTGTTCTAAAATTTTATAACTAGAAAGACTAGCCAAAGAATCAAATAGCTTTTTAAATTCCTCAATTCCCTGCTCAAGTTCTTCATCCTCTGGACGCATGGGAATTAGACCTTTCTCCAAGGGTTTCCAGTGAGGGAACTTTTGACCCAAATATCGCTCAGACATATCTTGGAGAGCTTGCAAAGTCGTCAAAACCGTAGAATTTGAAGCTACTGTTGCACTATTCCAATTAACACGGGGATTGCGCTCTTGTCGTTGTTCTAATAGTGGATGTGTAACTGCAATTTTTCTAGCAACGATCGCAAAACCATCATCTTCATTCAACTGTGTTAGCTGACCTTTAGTCAAGGGTGCAGCCATCAGGTTGACATGAACAAAAATCGACCTCACCCTCCGCCTTGCCTCGGTGCGAGTTTCCCCAACCGCTACCGCACAGATGAACTCAATACCAATTTTCTCCTTGGGTAAATTTTGCAAGTAAGCAAGGTCTACTTGGTACTTTTCTATCAAATCATTGACTGTAATAAAACTGTCATCAGCACCTTTATCTTTTTTATAGCGCTGGAGTTTACGAGTTTTAATTAACTCCATCAACCCCTGTACACCCATTAATCGGTGTTGACCATCTAGTGCATAAATAGTTACATCATCCTCAGAAATATTTAGCAGACCTACTTTAGCGTCTTTATCTAAGGGGACGAAATCAGTAGTAGACTTGGTGGCGCGTCCTTCACTATCCCACTCAGCAGCTTTGGGATTATCCACCCACGGTTGATTAATTACTACCAGCACTGGCGGAAATTTATGATTGTGTCGAGCCGCCAAATACTGCACCAGTGGCGCTTGACGTGACCAATCAAGGGGACGCTGCTGAATTTCATCAATACTATCTGCGTCAATTTCGACATTATCAGTTTCAGGATTATACTTTTTCTGAAACAGAGGTAAGCCAGAGGCGAAGTGAACCCGACCTGCAAACCATTCCAGTGTAACAGAGCTAACATAAGCCTCAGTACCACCCATCTCGGTTTTTTGAACAAGAATCTGATCTTTTTTCCCTAAAAACTTCTCTAGGAGTAAAGCTAGTACCTGCTTTTCCTTGTTTTCTCGTTCCAGGTATTCTCTAGCGATGTCAGCAGTTGGGTCGGATGCACTGTCTTTCATGTTAAATTTTAAAAACACAATAAGATTATGTCGTTTAATTATCCAAAAAATTCGATATTAGTAGTAAAGTTTTTAAAAACTTTTCTTCAACCCAGGTCGCTGGGTTTTGCCTGTGTAGCCGCGAATTCTATTCGCCCGGATATTACATTAAACCTGCGGAGGTGGGTTTTGTCTATGTAGACGCGAATTCTATTCGCCCGAATATTACGCCAGTGTTTCCAGAGAGAAGGAGAAATGACTACAGCACAACAACCAGAAAATAAAGCGAAAAATGCGGTCTTGGGGTCTCCCCAAGAGGAGCAATTTTTCAAGACAGGTCAGCAAACACGTACTGTAGCAGAGTTAGTGGACTATATCCAAGCTCTCACCACTGAAATTCAAGAATTGTATTGTTTAGACCAGATACCTTGGGTAGTAGGCTATTCCGGTGGTAAAGATAGTACTGCCACTTTACAGCTTATCTGGAATGCGATCGCAGCACTACCAGTTGAAAAACGAAAAAAGACTATTCATGTTATTACAACTGACACACTGGTAGAAAACCCTGTAGTCTCTGTTTGGGTACGCAAATCCTTAGAAAAAATGAGGGTTACTGCTAAAGAACAGAAAATGCCCATTGAACCCCATTTATTACAACCAGAAATTAAAGAGACATTCTGGGTAAGCTTGATTGGTAAAGGTTATCCAACACCGCGAGGAAAATTCCGCTGGTGTACAGACCGTTTGAAAATTCATCCTTCTAACCACTTTATCCGTGATGTAATTAGAGTAAATGGGGAAGTTATTCTTATTTTAGGTACGCGCAAGGCTGAAAGTATTAAACGCGCTATCTCAATGGAAAAACATCAAGCAGGTAGTCTAAAAGATCGTCTTATTTCTGATTCAAGTTCACCAACATCTCTGCTTTACCATAGTGCAAGCTTACCTAATTCTTTAATTTATAGCCCTATTGAAGATTGGCGTACTGATGAAGTTTGGATTTACTTAAATCAATGGCAAAACCCTTGGGGATATAGCAACAAAGATTTGTTCACTATGTATCGAGGTGCTACAGCAGATAATGAATGTCCACTAGTTGTTGATACTTCGACTGCTAGCTGTGGTGATTCTCGATTTGGCTGTTGGGTTTGCACAATTGTTAGTAAGGATAAATCAATGGAGGCAATGATTCAAAATGATGAAGAAAAAGAATGGATGCAGCCTCTATTGGATATTCGCAATGAATTAGATAATAGAGATGACCGCGATAAAAGAGACTTCCGTCGCATCTGGGGAGAAGTCCAACTTTTTGAACGTCATGTCGATGGTGAAGTATCTATTGAGCCAATTCATGGCCCATATACCAAATATTGGCGGGAACATTGGCTTAGACGATTATTAGAAGCGCAAACAAAAACCCGTCGTACAGCGCCAGAAAATATGCGCGACATCACCCTAATTACTCTAGAAGAAATGAGCGAAATCCGCCGCATTTGGCTAGAAGAAAAACACGAATTTGATGATAGCTTACCCCGGATTTATCAAGAAGTGACTGGTGAAGAATTTCAAGACCCCCGCCCTGGTGCTGACTATAGTTTACTAGGTCGTGATGAATGGATAGTATTAGAAGAAATCTGTGAAGGTGACGCAATGCACTTGGAACTCATGGCGAAATTGTTAGACACAGAACGCCAGTATCGTAAAAAGACTCGTCGTGTGGGAATATATGAAACCCTAGAAAAATGCTTTAATACGAGTTCCCGTTCTCCAGAAGATGCGATTAAAAATGCTCGTTTGAAACGCGAATTAAGCGAAGCAGTTAGTCAAGGTGATGTTGCAAAAGTCAAGCAGATGACTTTGGGCGATGTTCCAGCAATCAATGAAGTAGATGAAGGTGAAACTGATGAACAAGTAACTTGGGCAAGTATGAAATTTAAAAAGGGAAATTCGGAAGAATAGAAGGCTAATCGAAGTTTATAAGATACCGGGCGAATAGAATTCGCGGCTACACAGACGAAACCCACCTTCGTGGGTTGAACAGAAATGAGAGCAAGTTTTAGTTTTACACAATTGTATGTGCATTATGTTTGGGCAACCTGGGATAGATTGCCTATAATTACGCCTGATATTCAGAAGGAAGTTTACGGGGCAATTATTCGGGAATCTGAACAGTTAAAGTATACCGTAATTGCGATCGGTGGTATTGAAGATCATATCCATCTGCTAACGGGTTTTCCACCAACCATCAGTATCTCTGAATTGATTAAACAAATTAAAGGAAGTTCTTCCCATTTCATCACCGACGAAATCAAGCCAGGTGAGTTTTTTAAATGGCAAGGTAGCTATGGAGCTTTTACAGTTAGTCACGATGCTATTGATAATATAGCCAATTACATCAGAAAGCAACCCAATCACCATAGCCAAAAATCAATCATTTCCACCTGGGAACTAACTCCCAAATAACCCAAAAATTATGTACGAATTTAGTCCACGTTCGCGTAGCGTTCCGAAGGAAAGGTGGACTTTGCCTGTGTAACCGCGAATTCCATTCGCCCAGTATCTTAAAAACCTTGCTTAAAAATAAATGATATTTCTTGAACTCGTATTACAAAACTTTGGCCCCTACAGTGGAAAACAGGTAATCAACCTTAACCCAAAAATTGATGAGGAAAACTCACACCCAATTATTCTCTTAGGCGGTATGAATGGCGGCGGAAAAACTACCCTTATGGATGCCATTCGTCTCGCCCTTTATGGCCCCCGCGCCCAATGTTCTACCCGTGGAAATTTAAGTTACAGCGATTTTCTCAACCAATGTGTTAACAACAAAATAGACCCAGTTGCAGATACCCGTATTGAATTACTTTTTGAACATATTGAAAACGATAAACCAATAAAATATCGTGTTGTCCGTAGTTGGACAAAAAATCCTAAAGACGGTAAAGATACATTAGGTATTTTAGGTGACAGTGATACATGGCCTGATGCTTTAGTTAATATCTGGGATGAATATATTGAAAATCTCCTGCCATTAGGTATTTCTAACTTATTTCTCTTTGATGGCGAACAAGTTAAAGAACTTGCAGAACAGGAAACACCACCACCAGTTGTAGTAGACGCAATTCGCGGACTTTTAGGTTTAGAGTTAGCAGATCGTTTAGCAGTTGATTTAGATATCTTAGTTAATCGCAAACTGAAAGAAGTTGGTAATAGTAAAGATTTAGCCAATCTAGAAGAAATTGAAACTAGGTTAACCCAACAACAAGAAGATTATCAGACAACAGGAGAAAAATTAGAAATTTTCAAAAATCAGGTAGAAGAATTAGAAAAAAAGCAGCAAGAAGCCTTTGATAAATTTATTTCTGAAGGCGGGAAGATTGCAGCAGAACGCAATCAATTAGAACTACAACAAAATACAAAAACTGCGGAAATTGAGCAAGTACGTCAGTCGATGTGTGAATTTGCGGCTGATGTTTTACCTCTGGCATTAATTCCAAACTTGCTTAATCAGGTGCAAACACAGGGTGAAAAAGAATTTCGCCATCAACAGGTGCAAATTTCTAAAGATTTGTTAATTGAGCGAGATCAGCGCTTACTGGCTTGGCTAAATCAAGGGGAAATTTCCCCGACACAAGTTGAAAAAATTCAATCTTTTCTAGTTCAAGATGTAGATAATTTATATGCCAAGACTATCCAGATAGAAGAACCTTGGTTATTAGCTGATGATGAAAGTTTAAGTCAGCTAGATAATCTCATATATCACTTACAAAATTCTAAACTTTCTGCAAAAGAGAAATTAGCTATTCTCAAAAATAAAGAAGAAGAAATTCATACTCTAGAAAGACAAGTGCAAACAGCAGCAGCACCAGAAGATTATACAAAGCTGCGTCAAGCAGTAGAAGCGGCACAAAATCAAGTTGTTGAAGCTAAAGCAAATTATGAAACAATCCGCCGTCGTTTAGCTGAATTAGAAACTGTTATTGCCAAGTCAAAAAAGGAATTAAATGATTATACCGTAGAAAATATTAAACATAAAAATAGCGAACATATTATTACCTCAGTAGCGAAAGTTCAAGAAACACTCAAGACTTTTCGGGAAAAATTAACTCTGCGAAAACTCAATAAATTAGAGGAAGAAGTTAAAAATTGCTTCCTTTATCTCCTGCACAAATCAGATTTAGTGCATCGCATTACCATTGATACTAAGACTTTTAGCCTTTTGCTTTACGATTTAAATGGTAAACAAGTCCCGAAACATCGCCTCTCTGCTGGCGAAAAACAACTACTTGCGATCGCCTTCTTATGGGGTTTAGCCAAAGTCTCTGGACACCGCCTCCCAGTAGCAATCGATACGCCGCTAGGTAGACTCGACTCCTCTCACCGCAACAACTTAGTTGAACGTTACTTTCCATCCGCTAGCCATCAAGTTATTCTGCTATCTACGGATACTGAGATTGGCAAAAAAGAAGTGGAAACACTGCGAGAAAATGAAGCGATCGCCCGCGAATACCTCCTCAAATACGACTCCTCTACCCGCCAAACCACTATACAACGAGGCTACTTTTGGTAATTCGTAATTCGTAATTATTTGGCTTTGAGGCGTTTGGTGGAGGCAACTAGAATTTTGCCAATTTCGTTTGCTTCTTGGAGGAGTCCTTGAAATTTGTGTCTATCTACTAGTTCGGATTCAATTAATATTTCTAACCAGTATTGTGTTTCTCTTGCTTCTTTCAAAGCAATTTCTAATTTATTGATAAAATCTTTATTAGATTGGGCAGACTGTGCTTCTCTAACATTTGCACCAATCGAAGTACCAGAACGAAGTAATTGTTTAGAGAGGATTCGATAAACTCCAGGTTTTCATCTAAAAAACAACAAGCTTTAACAATTCTTACTGCAAAACTTCTTGTTCGGTCAGTAATGCTACTATTAGTTACCATATTTCTCTTTTAAATCATAATATCTATACTTCCCACATCTAAAACAAAAACTAGAATCTCAGCCTCAATCAATTACGAATTACGAATTACGAATTACGAATTACGAATTATTATGGAATCTCCAATCGAAAGAATAAAACTTTCCCAAACAGCCAAAGACCAACTTAGCAAACTTAAGCGCAGTACTAAAATTGACCAATGGAATATCCTCTGCCGTTGGGCCTTTTGTCGTTCCCTAGCAGAACCAACTCCACCCTCCCCCGTACCAATTCCCCAAGATAGCAACGTCGAAATGACTTGGCGCGTCTTTGGCGGCGAAATGTCTGATATTCTCCTCCTCGCCCTCAAGCAACGCTGTCACAATGATGGCTATCCCACCGACAAAGAAACCCTCGTCACCCAATTCCGGCTGCATTTACATCGCGGTATCGGTTACTTAGCAGGCGATCAAAATATCAAGAAAATTGAAGATTTAATTCAACTGGCCATTAAAGATTGAAAGGATATTAGTTAACTGTTAACTGTTGACTGTTAACTGATATTATGCCTGAAGCTTTAGAAATCGAGCGCCATCGAGCTGCGATCGCTCGCACTGACATATCCCGCCCCGTGCGATTGGCAATAGAATGGGCAATCCTGCATCAAGACACCACTTTTTTTGACTACGGTTGCGGCTACGGTGGTGATGTGCAGCGAGTAGCCAACTTGGGCTATACCAGCGCAGGCTGGGACCCTTACTACTATCCCGATGTACCACACACCCCCGCAGATGTTGTTAATTTGGGCTACATCCTCAACGTCATCGAAGATGCAGAGGAACGCCGTCAAAGCCTCATCCAAGCTTGGGAACTCACCCAGCAAGTTTTAATTGTCGCGGCTCAAGTGCTAGTTAATGCTCCCAGCAAAACTCAGCTGGCTTACAATGACGGAATTGTAACCCGTCGCAACACTTTTCAGAAATATTACGAACAAGAGGAACTCAAAACTTACATTGATGAAGTCCTAAATGTGGACGCTGTGCCCGTAGCGCTAGGCGTCTACTTTGTTTTTCGAGATGAAGCCCAAAAAGAAAGTTACAAAGCTATCCGCTTCTTTTCTACATCTTCTACACCGCGAGTTCGTATTCCCACTAAGCGGTTTGAAGATTACCAAGAACAATTGCAACCACTCATGGCTTTTTTTACCAAGCGCGGCAGATTGCCTGTAAAAGGGGAATTGGAAAATGAACAAGAACTACTGAAGGAATTTGGTAACTTCCGCCGTGCCTTTGGGGTAGTTTTGCAAGCTACTGATGAAACAGAATGGGATGCGATCGCTTATCGTCGCTCTCTAGATATCCAAGTATATCTCGCCCTCACCCACTTCGATCGCCGCCCTGCATGGCAGAAGCTATCGCCCCAAATGCGTCACGACATCAAAGCCTTTTTTAGTAGCTACGAAGAAGCCTGCCAAGTCGCCGACCAAAAACTTTTCAGCTTAGGCAAAACTGGGGTGATTCAAACTGCTTGTGAAAAAAGCAAAATTGGTAAACGCACACGCGGTGCCCTTTACGTCCATGTTTCGGCGCTGGCAGCACTCGATCCTTTGCTGCGAATTTACGAAGGCTGCGCTAGCCGCACCATTGGGCGTGTAGATGGAGCCACATTGATAAAATATCACATTGATAAACCGCAAATATCCTATCTTTTTTATCCAGAATTTGATACTGACCCCCATCCAGCTTTACAAGCAAGTATAGGTATTGACTTAAAAACCCTAGCTGTTACTCACCGAGAATATAAAACTAGAGCAAATCCGCCGATTTTGCACCGTAAAGAAACATTTGTTACTACCACATACCCGCATTACGAAGAATTTGCTAAACTCACCCAACAACAAGAAGAATTAGGATTGCTCAAAGCCAAAAGCGATATCGGTACTCGTGAAGGTTGGGAAAAATGCCTCGCCGCACACAAAGTAGAAATTAGAGGACATGAGGTTTATTCAATTCAAGAAAGTTAATACAATTTTGGATTGTCAAAGATTTACTGGGAATCGCTTTGAGTACACCGTGTATCACAATCATTATTCAAATTGGTTTAAGGTAAACAACTGAGCTATAAAGGTATCCTGAATTTGGATTTAGGGCGAGTAAATCTTGGTGAGTTGGTGTGTGTGCAGGAAAGTAGACACAACCTTTGCTAAGGATTAATACTCAATTTCTGCTGTTGCGATCGCGCAAATTCTTACAAAGATTAGTTTAGATGATACATTTTTTCATTGCTTTGTTGTACTTTATCCAAACTCCAATTACTATGACTGAGATTTCCTCAAAAGAGGCAAAAAGTTAAAACCATGAGGAAAATTGAATCGTTGCTGCAAGTTTTCGGTAGTCGCAAGATGGCGGCTTTGTTATTTTTAGGCTTTGCATCGGGTTTACCTTTATTGTTAATCGGTAATACCTTGAAGGCTTGGATGACCGTAGAGAAGGTAGATTTAGCCGCTATTGGGTGGTTTAGCCTCGCTGGGTTGCCTTATTCCTTAAAGTTTCTCTGGTCGCCTTTGATAGACAGGTTCAGCTTGCCAGTTTTGGGACGACGACGAGGTTGGTTAATTTTGACACAGGTGGGTTTGGTAATAGCGATCGCCATCATGGGTTTTCAACAACCCAAACAAGCATTGCAGCTTTTAGCCATCAACGCCATAGTCATTGCTTTTATCAGTGCAACTCAAGATATCGCCAGTGATGCCTACCGCACCGATATTTTGGAAAAACTAGAAATGGGGGCTGGTGCAGCAGTTTTTATCTTAGGTTATCGCATTGCCTTGTTAGTCGCAGGTGCTTTAGCCTTGATACTTGCTGATAAAATGCCTTGGTCGTCAGTTTACTTATTGATGGCAGGAGTAATGTTAATTGGTATTTTTGCCACTTTGTTAGCACCAGAACCCAAGGAAATTAGTCCTCCCGCTTCCTTAGCTGATGCTGTCATCTTGCCCTTTGGCGAATTTTTTCAGCGTCAAGGTATCTTCTACGCTATTTTAATTCTTGTGTTCATTACCCTATATAAACTGGGTGATGCTTTGTTGAGCAATATGACCACGCCCTTTTTGCTGCAAACAGGTTTTACCAAAACCGATATTGGAGCAATTCAAGTTGGCATGGGATTAATTGCAACGATTGTCGGTGCCCTAGCAGGTGGTTCAATTCTCAGTGCTATAGGCATCAATCGATCGCTTTGGGTTTTTGGTATTCTACAAGCAGTAAGTAATTTAGCTTACTTTTTCCTAGCATACATCGGTAAAAATTACCAAGCTATGGTACTTGCCATCAACATAGAACAATTTTGTGGTGGATTGGGGACGGCAGCCTTTGTTGCCTTTTTGATGAGTCTTTGTAACCAGCGGTTTTCTGCAACTCAATATGCCTTGCTCTCCAGCTTAATGGCTGTCAGCCGCGATATTCTGTCAGCACCTGGAGGCGCCATCGCCCAAAGCACCGGTTGGCCTACTTTTTTCTTAATCACCATCGCCGCCGCTGTCCCCGGACTACTTTTATTGCCAGTATTTGCCCCTTGGAACCCTCAGCCAGTGGCAGTATCCAGACCAGGACTTGAGGACGAAGAAGAGGATATATGGGGAATCAAGTAGTTATTGCTGTCGGCACATTCATCCTCTTGCTTACTGGTTTATTACTTGGGTATGTTCTCTCACAGTTAGTTCTAGGATTTCTACCGTTTAACCTCCTAACTTTTTTCGGAACACTCAGCCTAATTTTAATTTTTGGTACCCTTTATTACGTCTTATTTTGGCAACTGCGGAGAGAGCAGTCTCGGTCATCACCATCATCACTAAATCGCCCAATACCAAGCCAAGTAGAAGAGGATGTATCTGATAGTTATCTTAAAAACAGGCTAATTGCAAGATTATCTGGTGATACCGCAGCTGCCGAAAAGTTAATTGAACAAGCAAAAGAGACTTATCCTGGAATGCCGGAAAATTGGTATTGCGAGAGAGTGCTTGATGACTTGGATGGCGATCGGTAATGGGGCATGGGGCATGGGGCATGGGGAGATGTAGCTTTAGCTTCCCGCAGGGTGGGAGATGAGGGAGATCAGGAGGCAAGGGGCAGGGGGCAGGGGAGAAAATCTTCCCCCCTGCTCCAATGCCCAATACCCAATGCCCAACCCAATGCCCAATACCCAATACCCAATGCCCAATGCCCAATGCCCTATTCTCTATACAGAGAAATCGCTAAAATACATCAAGAATAGTTTACAAATTTTCAGCTAAGTTCTCATAAAGTTGCTAGCTATCTGCAATTAAAATATGGCCATTTTTCGTCAATACATCGCCCCGCTGCTTGTAGTTTTGGTATTTGTCTTTGCCCTAGTGGCAGTCAGCGCTCGGATATTTTTACCCTCCGATATGGCAGCACCAGCACCAATTGAAGACGTAGGGATAAGTTCTCAACCAACCCCCGCTGATTTACCACCAGCGCATAAGTCAGCTAGCTAAGTTAATAAACGTTAGAAGTGTCTGAGCAATTACTACCTGGCTATTTCATTCGCCGTGGCTCAACTTTAGATCGATCGCTGCTGCTAAAATTCATGCAGCAGACTTACCAAGATCTTTTTCCTAACCAGGATTTTTCCCACCTAGAGCAAACAGTTAAGCAATACTTTTCCAGCGATACCCCTTTGTGGTGGGTCGAAGAGGAGGGGGAGCAAGGGAGCAGGGGAGCAGAGGAGCAAGGGACTAATAACGAATCTCTCTCCTGTGCCCCTTTGCTTACTGAGCGCAGTCGAAGTACGCCCCCCATCCCCTCTGCCTCTTCCCCCATAGCCTGCGTCTGGGTGGGGAATGCCATAGATCAAGTCCAGGGTAACCGTCATGCTCATATCTTTGTCCTCTATGTTGCGCCAGAACATCGGCGGCGAGGTATTGGTACAGCCTTGATGGAATATGTGGAAAATTGGGCGATTCAAAGAGGCGATCGCCAAATTGGCTTACAAGTTTTTCAATCAAACAAACCCGCATTAAATCTTTACGACCGATTAGGTTATCAAACCCAATCCCTATGGATGGTAAAATTCCTGAATGCAGAAAAATAAATTAAAGGATAACGATAAAATACTTTAGCGTCTGAGTGATGGCGGTTCTCGTTTGGATCGAATTCAACGAGGGACAACGGAAAGTGTACAATAACGCAACTGATATATATAAAGCTTTAACTTATTGGCGCAGGGGGTTATGTGTTAATCCCCAAAACGGATTGAAATGAAATTATGTATGACGAAGACGATCTAAGCCTACTTGATGCAGAGGAGGAGCTAGAAAGCCCCCTAGATAAAATAGAGCCGCTAACTGCCTCCTCGGAAGTGCCCAAACCCGATCCAGAAGTAATGTTAGCCCTGCTAAACAGTCCCCAGCCCCAGCAAAGAATGTTAGCGGCGCGTGCTTTTTGCGATCTGGAAGATGCTCGTGCAACTCCCCATCTGATTCGCTTGTTAACTGATACCTGCCCCTTAGTTAGGGTGAGTGCAGCTTATGGCATCGGACGCAATCCCAGTTCCGAAGCTGTGAGTCCGTTAATCACTCAATTAAACCAGGACTGGAATGGCTATGTGCGTAAAGGCGTTGTTTGGGCTTTAGGAAACTGTCGCGATCGCCGTTCTTTAGCACCCCTGGCAGACGCCTTAAGAACTGACATTTCCGCAGTGCGTTTGTGGGCTGCTAGCGCCCTAGCACAAATGGCAGAAGTAAGTTATGAAGCAATTATTGGGGCAATACCACCGTTGATAGGAGCCTTAGTCAACGATCCAGTAGCAGCAGTCAGGAGCAACAGTGCTTGGGCAATTGGTCAACTGTGCCGCGAACTGCCTTCTAACGTAGTTTATGCTACAGCGATCGATGCTCTCATTCAAGCCTTCGCCGAAGACCAAGATTTGGGAGTACGGGAAGACGCCAAAGCCTCACTCTTAGGAGTAGGCGATCCCCGTGGCTTGCAGTTGATTGAAACCCTAGAACAAGAAGGGTGGTTTTGATTTATTTTGGTATGGGGCATTGGGCATTGGGAAGAGGCAGGGGGCAGGGGGGCAAAGGGGCAGGGGGAACAGGGGAGGTAGGGGAGGCAGGGGAAGATTGAAGAAGGCAGCTCTGCCCTCTGCCTTTCTTGATAACTTTTACTCTTAACTCCTAACTCAGCACGGGCTAAACGCCCCGCTTCCGCTAACAGTACTCCCTATGCCTAATACCCGTCATCTCCTACTCATTTTCATTTACAGACTTGACCAAATTTAGTTCATAGGGGCGTTCTGTATCGTCCTCACCCAAATACTCGCCATTTTGAATTTCTAAAATAACTAAGGGAATATGACCGGGATTTTCTACCTTATGCAATGTTGCTGCGGGAACATAAGTTGACTGATTGCGATTGAGTAGGATTTCGTCTTCACCACAAGTGACTTTAGCTACACCGGAGACTACAACCCAGTGTTCGTTGCGATGATAATGGATTTGTGGTTTAATGCCATGTCTGGGCTTGATTTCAACGCGACTAATTCTATAGCTTTGTCCCTCTTCAATCACCTCCACGTTACCCCAATATCGTGTACCTGAATGTGAAGACACTTCATTAATATCTGACTGAGTATTATTTTCATCCAGAGTCATAACTAATCTTTCAACCCATGATTATTAATATTTGTCAATAATCTACCCTAAAGGAAGTAAATCCGGATAGGTATTCCCTATGAAAAAAGGACTATACCCGCCGAATATGGGTATGGGGCGTGGCGCATGGGCATTGAGAGGTGTGGGAGGTGTGGGAGGTGTGGGAGGTGTGGGAGGTGTGAGAGGTGTGGGAGGTGTGGGAGGATGGAAAGAAATCTTTCCCCCTTTACTCCCCACGCTTCCCCATCTCCCCATTTTTAAACTAGCCTCCTGTATACTGAATCCTATAAATCCGATTATTGGCTTCTTCTGTTAATAGAAGACTGCCATCTGGTAAGACAAGTAAACCCACGGGTCGTCCCCAAGTAGTTGGTACAGAGGGATTGAGCAAAAATCCTGTAAGAAAATCTTCGTAGTAGCCTTGTGGTTGCCCTTTTGCATCAAAGGGAACAAACACGACTTTATAGCCAGTACCGCGATCGCGGTTCCAAGAACCACGAAAAGCAGCAAAAGCACCGTTGCGGTATCTTTCGGGAAATGTCTTACCATCATAAAACTGCAAACCCAATGCTGCTGAGTGCGCCTGAAACAGCACATCCGGTGTTTTGGTAAGGGCTGCTAAGTCGGGGCGTTTGCTTTGATCGTTGTTTTTTTGACGTGGATCGAGGTTATTTGGCGTTAGGTAAGTGTAAGGCCAGCCGTAGAATTCTCCTTGTCGGATGCGTGTCAAATAATCTGGCACCAAATCATCACCAATTCCATCCCGTTCATTAACGGTAGTGTAAAGTTCCTTAGTTACAGGATGAAAATCCAGACCAACAGGGTTACGCAAACCAGAAGCAAAGGTCTGCTGTTGGGAACCATCCAAATTCATCACCTGCACCGAAGCCCGTGGTAAAGGTTCTTCATCCACGTTGGTTCCGGAACCAATTGATACATATAATTTATTGCCATCAGGCGAGACAACAACATTGCGTGTCCAATGATTGTTATAACCTTCAGCAGGCAAGTCAGCAATTTTTTGCCCGTTGCCTGTAATTTGCTTTTGACCTTGAGTATAGGGAAAACGCAATACAGCATCCGTGTTCCCCAGAAAGAAGGAATCATCAGCAAAAGCCATGCCAAAAGGTCGATTGAGTCCGTTTTTCCTGGTAGCAAAAGTTTCTCGAACATCGGCTACGCCATCGCTGTTAGTGTCACGTAACAGACGAATACGATTTTGCCCGGTTTCGGTCACCAGTACATCACCACCAGGGGTTAAAGCTAGCCAGCGTGGGGCATTTAGATCTTCGGCAAAGACATTAACTGTAAAGCCTGGTGGTACGCGTAGTACTGGTTCTTGAGGAATGGGGACAACTTCAGGCCGCTTAGATGCACTTTCTGTTGCGAAGGGTGCAGGCAGGTTCTTGAGATTAATTCGGATAGGTTTAGGTGAAAATACTTCTGTGCGGATAATATTTTTCGACTGTGTAGAATTTTGTGCCAGTTCGGCATCAGGTACAGATGTTTGCAGTGGTGGATTATCTGAGGAGGCGCGAGTCTGGTTACACCCTGCTACCAAAATGAGTAAAAAAACTGGCAGCAAGAAACGCGCAGGAGCTTTCATAGCAGTAAACACTATACACAATTTTTATAATTTAGACTCAATAATTAATGATTGTCGTCGGTCTAAAGTCCGATTTTTATTAACGGATTAGGGACGGGGGACTGGGGATTAGAAATACTATTTTTCAACTCCGAATGCCCAATACCCAATACCTAGTCCTCAATTTTTACGCATATAAGCATTTGTTTGTCAAAAAAAACTTTTCAAATTCGGCTGCTGGTAATGGACGACTAAATAGAAAACCTTGCATAGAATTACAGTTGTGTTGGCGCAAAAAAGCTAGTTCTGCTTCAGCTTCTACACCTTCAGCAACTACATTGAGGTTGAGATTGTGAGCCATTTGAATTAGCGCTTTGGTAATGGCTGATTTTTGGAGGTCGTTGGCAACGTTATGGATAAAGTAACGGTCAATTTTTAAAGTATTGATTGGTAAATTTTTCAGATAAATTAAAGAAGAGTAGCCTGTACCAAAATCATCGATCGCTATTTTCACACCCAGAGAACGCAATTTATTCATCGTGGCGATCGCACTACTTATATCTTGCATAATCATACTTTCTGTCAGTTCTAATTCTAGGCAATCTGGTTGCAAATCATTGGTTTCAATAAAATTTATTATTTTCTGAATAAAATCTGGCTGATTAAATTCAATCACTGATAAATTTACAGCAATCTTCAATGAATCAATTCCAGCATCATCCCGCCAGCTTTTAATTTGCTGGCACACTCTTTTTAAAACCCATTTCCCAATAGGAACAATTAAACCTGTAGACTCTGCAATGGGAATAAAATCTGTGGGATAAATTATCCCCAACTCCGGACTTTGCCAGCGTAACAAACTTTCAGCAGCTACTATCTTTCCAGAAGCAATATCCACTATTGGTTGATAATAAATCTCAAACTCTTGAAAATTATATTGCCTGATTGCTCGATGTAAGCTAATTTCTAACAACTGCATTTTCGGAGACAAGTTGTGAGTTGCAGTTTGAGGAGATAAATATCTTTTTAAAGTAGCGTATTTTTCTAACCTATTCATGATGGCACTTAATAACTCAGCCCGAGTGAATGGCTTAGTTATATAGTCATCTGCACCCAGATCCATACCTCGACGGAAGTCAGATTTGGCAGATTTGGCAGTGAGAAAAATGAAAGGAGTTGTTGCCGTAGCGGGGTCTTGGCGTAATGCTGTTAGCACACCATAACCGTCAATTTCAGGCATCATCATATCACACAAAATTAAATCAGGGACTTCCGAAATAGCCAAATCTATCCCGATTCTCCCATTTGCGGCAGCAACAGTTTCAAAATCTTCAGCTTCTAGCAAATCTAATATATTTTCCCTGACTGATTCCTCATCTTCAATTATTAAAATTTTGGGCATAATTGACCTCAAATTATAGTTTATTATTTAATGATATAATTACAGTAAATTTTGTCCCTAAACCCTCTGTACTTCTGACAAATATTTTGCCTCGATGGATATCTATACATTTTTTGACAATTGCCATTCCTAATCCAGTGCCTAGTATATTGCCGACATTATTGGCACGATGGAATGATTCAAACAGGAACGGAAGATCTTTTTCTGGAATGCCAATCCCCCAATCTTGAATTTCAAATACTGCTTGCCCATTTTGGCAACGGAGACTAAACTTGACAATGCTATCATCTGGCGAATATTTAATTGCATTTGATAGTAAGTTATTGAAAATATGTCCCAACAATTTTTCATCCATACAGCAAGGTATAGATTCATGTTGACTGGTGAAAGAAATCAAGCGCTGATTGTTGAGATTCATCTGTATTTCTTCCACTAGCTGTTGGCAGTATTGGACTAAATCAAAAGATGTTGGTCTATACTCTAATTTTCCGGTTCCCGCTTTACCAATAACTAACACGTCATTCAACATTTCAGTCATCCGCTTGACGGCACTTTGAATGCGATGGAAGTGAGTCAGTTGTTTTTCTTGTGTCCATTTGTGGCGATAGTGTTCCAGTAACTCACAAGAAGAAAGAATAGTAGTTAACGGCGTGCGGAATTCATGAGAAGTCATGGAGACAAAGCGAGATTTCAGTTCGCTAAGTTGTTTTTCTTTTTCTAGTGCTACTCTGAGTTCTTGTTCTAATAGCTTACGTTCTGTGATATCTACCCAGTAACCCACTATTTCCATAGGGTTACCAGCTCGATCTCGGACTAGCTTACCTTGGTCGTATATCCAACGATAGATGCCATCTTGGTGTAAAAATCGGTATTCAATTGTGTACTGTCCTTGCTCGAATATCTTCGAGAGTTCAGCAAACACTTGGGTTGTGTCTTCTGGATGAATATGACTAACCCAAAATTGAGAATTTTTGACAAATGTTTGTGCTTCATACCCCGTGATTGTTGTGACATTTTCGCTAATAAATGTCGCGCCAAAGTCCCCATAAGTTTTGCAGGTATAGATAACAGCTGGGCTAAAAGAAAGTAAATATTGCAGCTGTTGTTGGCTCCTAAATTGTGGAATTTCTGAGTGTTTACGCTCTGTAATATCTCGGGCTACACCCCGATACCCACGGAATTGTCCCTCAGCATTGAACACTGGAACTGCGCTGGTTTCGAGAACAACTAAATGACCATCTTGATGAATATTAATATTCTTGAGACATCTAAATGGTTGTTGTGCAGCAGCAATCGGAGTAAAAATATTAATCAGACGTTCAGCTTCTTCAGGTGACATGAAATCAAAGGGTGTTTTACCTAAAATTTCTGTTGGTTCATAACCCAAAATGTCACGTATTTTCGGACTGACATACGTATAGACTGTGTTTTCATCAATTTCCCATATCCAATCGCTGCTGGCTTCAACTAAGTTACGGAATTTTTCTTCACTATGTTTGAGTGCTTCATGAGCAAGTTTGCATTCTTGTAGCGCGGCTTGCTGGGATTGCCACAGTTGTTCCTCTTTTGCCTGTACATGGGAGGTAATATCCACGGAAACTCCAATGAGGCGGCCGGGTTTGCCTGTCGTGTCTTTAAGTAATATAGCGCGTCTTGGTAACCATTTGTACTTAGGCCATTGCCCCTGAAAGAAAATCAGATGTTCTCTTTCAAAAGAACCAATAATAGCGATATGGCTTTGAATATCTTTTGAATAAACACCTTGTGTGCAACCGCTACCTAATTTCTGTTCTAGAGTTCTTCCAGTAGAGTTTAGCCAAGATTGATTAAAAAAATTTCCCAAAGCGTCACTATCTGATATGCAAATCAGCACAGGTACTCTATCAGTCATCATGCAATAGCACTGTTCACTTTCACATAGCACCTCAAAAGCCGTGGTATCATCGTCAATCTCAGTGTATTCGTGAATTTTTTGGTGTTGATTTTGAATAAACGCAGCATTCACTACAGCTGACTCTAACAAACGCCGTCTTTCTTCAGTTTGCTTGTAGTTATCTGTAGTTTTTTCTATTTCTTGTGCCAGGGCTTGACAAATACTCTCATGAGTGATTGCACCGACAACTTGACCTTGGCGATCGACAACTGGCAGTATATCCAACTGCTGCTGGCATAGTAGTGACAGGACACAGGGCATTCCCTGAAATTCTGACACTTTCAGTGTTTTCACTGAGGTATGCATCACCTCAGAAATCTTGGCTGTTTTCAAGTCAGTCAATCATGGGAAAAACCCACAACCAAGCATGAAAGTATGATA